>NZ_BPRD01000456.1 GCF_022179745.1 Methylorubrum podarium | reverse complement strand
TGCGGACGGCCGAGCCGCCGCCGCCCTCGCGCCGAGCCTTCCGGGGGGCAGGTCGGCCGCGGCCGATGCGGGCGCCGTGTTCGTGCCGGAGATCAACACCGCCCGGATCACCCGCGGCGACAGCCTGTGGCAGATCAGCCGGCGCACCTATGGCCGCGGCAACCGGTACACGGTGATCTACGACGCCAACCAGGATCAGATCCGCGACCCGAACCGGATCTATCCGGGCCAGATGTTCGTGCTGCCGAAGGACGCGCCGTCGGCCCGCGGCGTCCCCGACCGCCGGACCTGAGGAGTCGCCGGGCGGCTCCGGCAACGGGGAGGGTGCGCGATCGCGCGCGAGCGCCTATATCCGCCTCGCGACGGCCGCCTCGCGCCGAAGATTTTTTCCGAACCTCACGATGGCAAAAGCACCCGCGCCGGCGGGGGAGGGCGCGTCCGCGCCCCTCGATCGTCCCGGCCTCCTGACGACCTATCGCCGGCTCTGGCCCTATCTCTGGCCACACGGCCGCGCCGACCTCCAGCGCCGGGTGTTCCTCGCCTTCGGGCTGCTCTTCGTCGCCAAGGCCGCGACGATGGTGATGCCCTTCACCTTCAAATGGGCCACCGACGCGCTGGTCGCCGCGATCGGCGCCAAGGACGGGGCGGGGGAGGCCGCCTCCGCGGTGCCGGCCGGCCTCGTCTCGGCGCCCTTCCTCCTGATCGCCCTCTACGGCCTGTCGCGCATCGCCATGGCCGGGCTGACGCAGGTGCGCGACGGGCTGTTCGCCAAGGTCGCGATGCACGCCGTGCGGCGCCTCGCGCTCCAGACCTTCGAGCACATGCACCGGCTGTCCCTGCGCTTCCATCTCGAGCGCAAGACCGGCGGCCTCACCCGCGTGCTGGAGCGCGGCCGCTCCGGCATCGAGGAATTGTCGCGCCTGATGGTGCTGACGCTGGTGCCGACCATCGTCGAGCTGGCCCTGGTGCTGGGCATCCTCGCCTACGAGTTCGACTGGCTCTACTCGGCGGTCGTGGCGACGATGATCGCGGCCTATCTCGGCTTCACCTGGAAGGCGACCGAGTGGCGCATCGGCATCCGCCGCCGGATGAACAACTCGGACACCGAGGCCAACACCAAGGCGGTCGACTCGCTCCTGAACTTCGAGACGGTGAAGTATTTCGGCGCCGAGAACCGCGAGACCGCCCGCTACGACGCCTCGATGGAGCGCTACGAGAAGGCCTCCACCCAGACCTACGTCTCGTTGGCGGTGCTCAACGCCGGCCAGGCGGTGATCTTCACCCTCGGCATGACGGCGGTGATGCTGTTGGCCGCCCGCGACATCCTCTCCGGCCACACCACGATCGGCGGCTTCGTGCTCGTCAACACGATGCTGGTGCAGCTCTCGATACCGCTGAACTTCATGGGGATGATCTACCGCGAGATCAAACAGGCGCTCATCGACATCGACGACATGTTCCTGATCCTCCACCGCAATCCCGAGATCGCCGACCGGCCCGGCGCGGCTCCGCTCAAGGTCGAGGCCGGCACGGTTCGCTTCGAGGACGTGCGCTTCGCCTACATCCCGGAGCGGCCGATCCTGCGCGGGATCTCGTTCGAGGTGCCGGCGGGCCGCACCGTCGCCATCGTCGGCCCCTCGGGGGCGGGCAAGTCGACGCTCTCGCGCCTCCTGTTCCGCTTCTACGAGCCGAATGCCGGCCGCATCACCATCGACGGGCAGGACATCGGAAGCGTGCGCCAGGATTCCCTGCGCGCGGCGATCGGCATGGTTCCGCAGGACACGGTGCTGTTCAACGACACCATCGGCTACAACATCCGCTACGGCCGCTGGGACGCGAGCGAGGCCGAGGTGCGCGAGGCCGCGCGTCTCGCGCAGATCGACCGCTTCATCGAGAGCCTGCCGGAGGGCTACGATACGCCGGTGGGCGAGCGCGGCCTGAAGCTGTCGGGCGGCGAGAAGCAGCGCGTGGCGATCGCCCGCACCATCCTGAAGGGTCCGCCGATCCTCGTCCTCGACGAGGCGACCTCGGCCCTCGATTCCTTCACCGAGCGGGAGATCCAGGCCGCCCTCGACCGGGTCAGCCAGGGCCGCACCACCCTCGTGATCGCCCATCGCCTCTCGACGGTGATCAATGCCGACGAGATCCTGGTGCTCGACCACGGCCGCGTCGTCGAGCGCGGCGACCATACGAGCCTGCTCGCCCGCGGCGGCGTCTACGCCGCCCTGTGGAACCGCCAGCGCGAGGCGGACGCCGCCCGCGAGGCGCTGAAGCGCGCCGAGGACGAGGGCGCGCTGCCCGAGGCCGCCCGGCCGGAGCCGGTTCACTAACCCGCGGTTGACGGAACCGCGCCCCCCTGCCATCCGGCGGGGAAGATTCGCCCCGCCGGAGTCCAACGGGAGCCCATGACCGACCTCATCGAGACGATCCGCCGGACGCTCGTGCCGATCCACAAGGAGGGCTACCCCTTCATCCTGCTCGGCATCGTGCTCACCGTGGTGCTCGGCTACTTCTCGCAGTTCTTCGGCTGGGTCTTCCTGATCCTCACGCTCTGGGTCTGCTACTTCTTCCGCGATCCCGAGCGGGTGGTGCCGGTGGGCGACGGCCTCGTGGTCTCCCCCGCCGACGGGCGCGTGAACCTGATCTCGACCGTCCTGCCGCCGCCCGAGCTCGACCTCTCGCACGAGCCGATGCTGCGGATCTCGGTCTTCATGAACGTGTTCGACTGCCACGTGAACCGCGTGCCGGTCTCCGGCAAGATCGGCCAGATCCACTACACGCCGGGCCTGTTCCTCAACGCCGAGCTCGACAAGGCGAGCGAGGACAACGAGCGCAACGGCCTCGTCATGGAGACGACCCATCGCGGCCAGCCCGTGCGCATCGGCGTGGTTCAGATCGCCGGGCTCGTGGCGCGGCGCATCGTCGGCTTCGTCTCGGCCGGCGACGCCAAGCAGGTCGGCGAGCGCTTCGGCCTCATCCGCTTCGGCTCGAGGGTCGATGTCTACCTGCCGGTCGGCACCCGCGTGATGGTCGGGCTCGGCCAGAAGGCGGTGGCTGGCGAGACGGTGCTGGCCGATCTCGGCGGCGGCCCCGAGCGGGCCTTCCGGCGCATCTGACCTCATTGCGGAAGGGCGACATGCCGAGAAGCGACGAGTCGAGAGACGACATGGACGACCTGTTTCCGCCCTTCGCGCCGGACGCGAACGATCGGCCGCGCCGGTTCCGGCCGGTTCCGTTCCGCCTGATCGCGCCGAACATGATCACCCTGCTCGCGCTCTGCCTCGGGCTGACCGCGATCCGGCTCGCCTTCGAGGGACGGTTCGAGCCGGCGGTGATCGCGGTGATCGTCGCGGCGGGCCTCGACGGGATCGACGGGCGCGTGGCGCGCCTCCTGAAGGGGACCTCGCGCTTCGGCGCCGAGCTCGATTCGCTGGCCGACTTCGTGAATTTCGGCTGCGCCCCGGCGCTGATCCTCTACAGCTTCACCCTGCACAACCTGAAATCCGTCGGCTGGATCGTCGCGCTGGTCTTCGCCATCGCCATGTGCCTGCGGCTCGCGCGCTTCAACGCGATGCTCGACGATCCCAACCGCCCCGAATGGAAGAAGGACTACTTCGTGGGCATGCCGGCGCCGGCCGGCGCCATCACCGGGATGCTGCCGCTCTATCTCCACTTCCTCGGCTTCGACTTCGCCGCCTGGGGCCGGCCGGTGATCCTGGTCTACGTGCTGGTCATCGCGCTCCTCGTCGTCTCCACCGTGCCGACGTTCTCGGGCAAGACCTGGGGCAAGCGCGTGCCGCGCGACCTCGTGGTGCCGATCTTCCTCGTCGTCGTGGTCGGCTTCGGCCTCGTCATCAGCTTCCCGTTCGAGGCGATGGCGGCGGTGAGCGTGGCCTATCTCGCGGGCCTCCCCTTCGGTGCCGCGCAGTACCGCAAGCGGCTGAAGCAGGAGACGGCGGCCGAGCGGCTCGCCGCGCCCGGCGACAGCCCGGCCGCTCCGAAGGCTTAGAACAGGTTCGCGATCGGCGTCTCGGCCGATCCGAGGATCGGGCCGGCGGGTTGCGGCGGACCTGACGCCGCATTTCGCGCGCGCCTGGAGGATCAGGAGGCCGACGTGACAGGGACAACGGATTTCGCGCGTCTCGTCGGGATCGCCGTCCCGATCATCCAGGCCCCGATGGTCGGGCCGATGGCGCCGCTCGCGGCCGCCGTGAGCTCCGCGGGCGGCCTCGGATCGCTCGCCTGCGCCGCACTCACGCCGGATCAGATTCGCGCCGAGGTGGCCGCGATCCGGGCCGCGACGGACGCCCCGTTCAACCTGAACTTCTTCTGCCACGAACCGCCCTCGCCGGATGCCGAGCGCGAGGCCGCGTGGCGGGAGCAGCTTGCTCCCTATTACCGCGAGTTCGGTCTCGACCCGGCCGCCCCGGTGACCATGGCCAATCGCGCGCCCTTCGACGGCGCCATGGCCGAGGTGGTGTCGGACCTGCGCCCGCGCGTCGTCAGCTTCCATTTCGGCCTGCCGGCGGAGCCGCTGCTGCGGCGGGTACGGGAGGCCGGTTGCCTGATCCTGTCGTCGGCCACCACCGTGCGCGAGGCGCGCTGGCTTGCCGAGCGCGGCGTCGACGCCGTGATCGCGCAGGGGGCGGAAGCGGGCGGTCACCGCGGCATGTTCCTCACCGACGCGGCGGCCTCGCAGGTCGGCACCATCGCCCTGGTGCCGCAGATCGCCGACGCCGTCGACGTGCCGGTGATCGCGGCCGGCGGGATCGCCGATCCGCGCGGCGTCGCGGCGGCCTTCGCCCTCGGCGCCGACGCCGTGCAGGTCGGGACCGCCTATCTGCGCTGCCCCGAGGCCGGCATCTCCGCGCCCTACCGCGCCGCCCTGAGCACGGCGCGGGACGAGGACACGGCGTTGACCAACGTGCTCACCGGCCGCCCGGCCCGCGGCCTGCTCACCCGGGCCGTGCGGGAACTGGGTCCCCTCAGCGCGGCGGCGCCGGCCTTTCCCGGCGCGGCGGTGGCGCTCCAGCCCCTGCGCACCGCTGCCGAGGCGGCGGCCTCGGGCGACTTCTCGCCGCTCTGGTCGGGGCAGGCCGTCGGGCTCTCGCGGGAGCGGCCGGCGGCCGAACTGACCCGCCTGCTGGCGAGCGGCGTGCCGCGCGCCTGACAACGAAAAAGGGCCGCCCCGAGGGGCGGCCCTTTTTCGTTTCCGGAGAAGCTCCGAAACGAAATCAGCGCGAGTAGAACTCGATGACGAGGTTCGGCTCCATCTGCACCGGGTAGGGCACCTCGGTGAGGCCCGGGATCCGGGTGACGCGGGCGGTCATCTTCTGATGATCGACCTCGATGTAGTCCGGCACGTCGCGCTCGGCGAGCTGCGAGGCCACGACCACGATCTCGAGCTGGCGGGAGGCTTCCTTCACCTCGATCACGTCGCCGGCCTTGACCTGGTAGCTCGGGATGTTGACCCGGCGGCCGTTGACCTTGATGTGCCCGTGGTTGACGAACTGGCGCGCGGCGAACGGGGTCGCGACGAACTTGGAGCGGTACACCACGGCGTCGAGGCGGCGCTCGAGCAGGCCGATCAGGTTCTCGCCGGAGTCGCCGCGCAGGCGGATCGCCTCGGCGTAGTAGCGGCGGAACTGCTTCTCGGTGATGTTGCCGTAGTAGCCCTTGAGCTTCTGCTTGGCGCGCAGCTGCGTGCCGAAGTCGCTCATCTTGCCCTTGCGGCGCTGGCCGTGCTGGCCGGGGCCGTACTCGCGGCGGTTGACGGGGCTCTTCGGGCGGCCCCAGATGTTCTGGCCCATGCGGCGATCGAGCTTGTGCTTCGCCTGGACGCGTTTTGACATCGCTGTTCCTCTGGAACAAATTTTTGAGGAACGCGCCCTCCTCTCCCTCTTCGCCGGAGCGGCGAGGGCGACAGGGCGGCTGTTACCGCCCGCGGGTGCGCATGAAATGGAACGGGGCCCCGATCAGGAGCCCCGTCCACGGGCGGGGTGCTAGACGAGAACACCCGTGCCGTCAATGCCGGGACCGGGTCGGCGGCTCGGCCGCACCCGATCCTCACCTTTCGTTAACCCTCGTATCGCCTGAATCGCGCGAGACAATTTCAGAGCACTGACGGAGCGCCGACCCATGCCGACGCCAACCACCCGCGCCAGCCTCCTCGGCCTCGCGCTGACCGGCAGCCTTCTCGCCGGCCCGGCCCGCGCGGATTTCCAATCCTGCCTCTCCGGCATCCAGGCGCAGGCGGCGGGGGCCGGCGTCTCGGCGCAGACCTTCCGGGCGGCGACGGCGAACATCGCCTACGACGACAAGGTGATCGAGCTCTCCCAGGCGCAGCCCGAGTTCAAGACGCCGATCTGGGACTACATGGCGGCGCTGGTAGACGAGGAGCGGGTTGAGGACGGCCGCGCCGCCATGCGCCAGCACGCCCAGGCGCTCGCCAACGCCGAGGCGCGCTACGGCGTCGATCGCTACACCATCGCCGCCGTGTGGGGCGTCGAGTCGAATTTCGGCAAGAACCTCGGCAAGATGCCGCTGGTGCAGTCGCTGGCGACGCTCGCCTGTTCCGGTCACCGCCGCCGCGAGTTCTTCCGCACCGAGCTGATCGCGACGCTGAAGATCATCGAGCGCGGCGACATCGAGGCCTCGCGGCTCACCGGATCCTGGGCCGGCGCCTTTGGCCAGACCCAGTTCATGCCCACCACCTATCAGCGTCTCGCCGTCGACGGCGACGGCGACGGGCGGCGCGACGTGGTCGATTCGGTGGCCGACGCGGTCGCCTCCACCGCCAACTTCCTGCGCGTCGCCAAATGGTCGAACGGGCATCCCTGGGGCTACGAGGTGCGGCTGCCGCGCGGCTTCAACGTCGCGGCGGCGGGCCGCAAGAACAAGCACGCCGTCGGCCACTGGGCCTCGCTCGGCGTCACCCGCGTCGACGGCAAGCCGCTGTCGGGGGAGGGGCCCGCCGGCATCCTGGCGCCCGCCGGCGTCAACGGCCCGGCCTTCCTCGTGACCAGGAACTTCGACGCGATCTACTCCTACAACGCGGCCGAATCCTACGGGCTCGCCATCGCCGTGTTGTCCGATCGCCTGCGCGGCCGTCCCGGCGTCCAGGCCGATTGGCCGACCGACGACCCGCCGCTCTCGCGCGCCGAGCGCCGCGACCTCCAGACCCGCCTGATCGCCCGCGGCTACGATGTCGGCGAGCCGGACGGCAAGGTCGGCTCCAAGACCCGCGAGGCGATCAAGGACGTCGAGCGCCAGCTCGGCATGCCGGCGACGGGCCGGCCGGGCGGCAAGGTGCTGGAGGCGCTGCGGCGGGGGTGATCGGCACGCGGCGTGTGCCAGAGCCTTCCCCTCGCTACAGAAGGGAAGGGGATGGGCCGCCGCAACCCTCACCGCAGGCTTGTTTCAATCCGCGAAGAACCGCTCGCGCATCGTTGCCAGGAAAGCTTCGGCTTGTGTGAGCGCCCACTCGGCCTCGTCTCTGGAGGGGGTCCCGGCCATGTAGTCGGCGCGGACGCGGATATCCTGAAGGCGGTTGAAGGCGCGACCGAGCGCGGCATCGACATCGCCAGGTTGCACCAGTGCTCGACCGAAGGCCGCGATCACTCCGGCATGCGTCTTTATGGTCGTGCCCTCTCGGTGATAACCCTTCGCCATCAGCGAGGCTCTCGCCGCGTCGAACATGGCATAATACGCCCGGTTGCAAGCACCCTCCGTATCGCCGGCTTCCAAAAGGATACGAGCCGCCTTCAAAGCCCGCTCGGCCTTGCCGATGAAGGCGAGGGCGGAAGCGTCCGTCACAGGCGCACGCCATCCCGCCGGATGCTCGCAATCAGAGTCGGGTTGGGAAACCGCTCGGGCTCCCGCCACTCACTCTCCCATAGTGGCACCGCCTGAACGAGCAGGCCGGTCTCCATCAGGATATCGAAGGCGATCTCGGCCATCTCACCCGAGACGCGGCTGCGCTCGGCGCTATCGCCCTCCAGCACGATGGCCAGATCGGCGTCGCTGTCAGCCTGATGCGTTCCTCGGGCGCGGCTTCCGAAAAGGAAGGCCTCGCGAACGGGATAATGCCCATCGATACGATTGAGGAAGGCGCGCACGCCGCGCTCCGTCACATCATCCGGAAAGGATGATCGATGCGCCTCCATGCTCGGCTCGAAATCGGACATGGTCTGACGTGCGCTCTATACCGACCTCACAGACTGGTCCGTCTCATATGTGCATGAGAGCGGGCAACAAAAAACCCGCCCCGAGCGGCTCGAGGCGGGCGGATCGACGAAGGCGGCTCCGCGGAGCCGCCCCTCGAAGACAAATCACTCGGCGGCGGCGGGCGCCTTCTCGGCCTTGGCCGAGCGGTCGGAGCGCTCGACGATGCGGGCCGACTTACCGCGGCGGTCGCGCAGGTAGTAGAGCTTGGCACGGCGGACCTTGCCGCGGCGGGCCACCTTGATCGAATCGATCATCGGGGAGTGCACGGGGAAGACGCGCTCCACGCCCTCGCCGTAGGAGATCTTGCGGACGGTGAAGCTCTCGTTGAGGCCGCCGCCGTTGCGGGCGATGCAGACGCCCTCGTAGGCCTGGACGCGGGTGCGCTCGCCTTCCTTCACGCGGACGTTGACGATGACCGTGTCGCCCGGCTCGAAATCCGGAATGGTCTTGGCGAGGCGGGCGATCTCTTCCCGCTCGAGCTGCTCGATGATGTTCATTGGAAACGCTCCGGCCGTTAGCGCCCGTCCGGTCACGGCCGGGCGTCAGGATTTCGGCATCCTGTTGTGAGTTGGCCGGGCCTGTACCCGATGCGCGCGGCTTTGTCGATGGGTTCGACGGCCGGTGCCCGCCTCCGCGGGCTTAGGTTTCCCCTCCGCCCGACGCTTTCCGGAACTCGCGCCCCGAAAAGCGCGCCGTGAAGCTGCCAAGACAGCTTCGAGCGATGTCCCTTCGGGCCGCGCCTCAGTAGCGGGACGGAACGATCATCTCCCGCGGAATCGGCGCGCGGAGGTAGTCGGCATGCCGCACGCGGTCCGGCAGCACGACCGGCGGGTGCTCGACGGTGTCGTAGGGGATCTGCTCCAGCAGGTGGCTGATGCAGTTGAGGCGGGCGCGCCGCTTGTTGTCCGCCTCGACCACCCACCACGGCGCCTCGGGGATGTGGGTGCGCGCCAGCATGTCCTCCTTGGCGCGGGTGTAGTCCTCCCAGCGGCGGCGCGATTCGACGTCCATCGGCGAGAGCTTCCACTGCTTGAGCGGATCGGCGATCCGCATTTGGAAGCGCAGGGCCTGCTCCGCATCGGTGATCGAGAACCAGTACTTCAGCAGGACGATGCCCGAGCGCACCAGCATGCGCTCGAACTCCGGCACCGAGCGGAAGAATTCCTCCACCTCGGCCTCGGTGCAGAAGCCCATCACGCGCTCGACACCGGCGCGGTTGTACCAGGAGCGGTCGAACAGCAGGATCTCGCCGGCCGCCGGCAGGTGGGCGACGTAGCGCTGGAAATACCACTGGCTGCGCTCGCGCTCGCTCGGCGCCGGCAGCGCCGCCACGCGGCAGATGCGGGGATTGAGGCGCTGGGTGATCCGCTTGATCACGCCGCCCTTGCCGGCCGAGTCGCGGCCCTCGAAGATCACGACGACCCGCAGGCCCTCGTTCTTCACCCAATCCTGCAGGCGGACCAGTTCGTGCTGGAGCCGGAGCAGTTCGCGGAAATAGACGCGGCGCGGCGGCGCATCCCCGTCGTCATGGTCCTCGTCGAAACTGAGCTCCAGCTCCTCGTCGTAGCTGTCGGCCAGTTCGCGGCGGATCGCTTCGAAATCGCTGGCTTGCGGGCGGTTGTCGTCGCGCATGGGGGCTCGGTCCGGTCATCGGGTCGTACCCGCCGCTTAGAGCACCCTCATGTGACAGAGCGGCGAAAGCGCCGCACCGCGAGACCGTTCCGGACCGCGCGGCGACCGGACGGCCGGACCGTCCGGAAGAGCCGCGCTTCGGCCGGCTCCGGATAACGCTCTCAGTTCCGCACGGAACCGGTGGTCGTCACCGCGGCGTGCGGCTTCGCGGCAGCCGAAGCGGCCGCGGGCTTCGTCTTGGACGCCTCGGTCTTGGTCGCCTCGGCGGCCTTCTCGTCCTTGCCCGGCTTCTGGCCCAGCACCTTGCTGAAGGCGCTCGGGTCGCCGTCGGCGTCGGCCACGGCGATCCGGTGCGGCTTGCCCCCGGGCTTACCCGAGGCCGGCTTCTCGCCCGCCTTGCCGTCCGCCGCCTTGGCCGGTTCCTGCGCGGCCAGGACCGTGGTCGGCTTCTCGCGCTCCTTGCGGGCGGCGGCGGCCTTGGTCGGGCCGGGCGCGTCGGCGGGGGCTGCCGCGACGAGGACGGGCTTGCCCTTAACATCGACCTCGAACTCGTTCGGCCCTAGCGCGAGGCTCTCCGGCCGGCTGACCTCGCCGAGGTGATAGCGGCCGTATTCCTTGGCGGTGTAGGCGAGCTCCTTGTCCTTGTCCTTGTCGAACTCGGTCAGGCTCGCGAAGGTGGTCTGCGGCGCCTGCGGCCGGAAGACCGGGTTCTGGCCGCCGTCGTCGTAGACGACGCGGGTCGCGGGGGTGCCCTTGGCGATCAGTTCGGCGACCTCGTGGCTGTCGCGGTCGCGCTTCTCGGCCACCAGCGGGTCGACCCGGGGCGTGCAGTTGCCCGCCGCCACGTCGGCCCCGCCGAACACGTACTTGGTGCCGCAGGCCGCGACCCGCGGCTCCTCCTTGAGGGTCTCGAAATAGTCCGAGCCCTCCTTGAGGTTCTTCCAGAACGGCGCGTTGGGATCGTTGCGGAACTTGGCGATGTTCGACGCCGTCATCCGGAACGGGTAGGACTGGAACTGGAAGGCGCGCTGGCCGCCGTTGAAGGCCTCGCGGGCGATGGCGTAGATCTCGGCCATCGAGGCGTCGGTCATGGCGAAGCAGCCCGACGACGAGCAGGTGCCGTGCACCATGATGTAGTTGCCGGTGCCGCCCTTGGCCCGGTCGATGGCGTTCGGGTAGCCGACGTCGAAGGACAGGTAGTAGCTCGAATTCGGGTTCATCTGACCCGGCGTGATCGCGTAGAAACCCTCCGGCGCCTGCCGGTCGCCCTGCTTGAGCTTGGGGCCGAGCTGGCCCGACCAGCGGCAGATCGGGAAGGTCTTCAGCAGCGCGTACTGGCCGTTCGAGCCGCGCTTCCACACCTCCATCTCCGCTTCCTTCTTGAAGGCGCGGATCAGGATCGGGTCGGATTGGCTCATGCCCTTGGTCTGCATGAGCGCGACCGTCTGGGGCGGAATCGGAGTCAGGCTGCGGGTCGAGGCGCCGCCGAGCATGGCGCTGTCCTGACAGGCGCCGAGGGTCATCGCCAGGGCGACGGCAGCAGCCGCCACGAACGGACGCACAGCCATGGGGAACCCGTCCTCACGTGTCCTTGCCCGCAGGGCACCTCTCGGCCCTTTTGCGGACGTCACTCCCCGAACCCAATAGCCTCGCTAAGCTTACCCGGAGCTTACCGCAATGCGTCTATCCACTTTGTGGATAGGCGTTGCAGGACGGTCACGGTTCCAGGGAAACGCGCCCCGCCTCCCGCACTCGCTCCTTCACGAAGGCGTCATCGGCCGGGTCGGCGAAGCGGAGGCCGACCGAGGAGGAGCGGATCTCGACCCGGAGCCAATCGAGATGCGGCTCCTGCGCGAGCAGGTCGGCGGCATGGCGCTCCCCCTGCTGCAATTGGAGCACCGTGAGGTGGTTGTCGGCGCCCCGCGCCTGCGCCCGCGCCGCCAGCGCGTCGCGGATCGCTTCCACCGTCCCGGCGTCGGTGGGAAGAGCGGTCATCAGGTAGAAGCGGTTGCGCGCGCCGGGTCGGTCGAGCGCCGCGCGCAGCCGCCGCACGCCCTCCTGCAGGAAGCGGTAATCCGCGTCGCTGGTCGCCGGATCGTGGTGGTTGAACACGAAGGGGATCGCGTGCCGGTCGCGGTAGAGGCGATGGCGGCAGCGGGTCTCGTCGGGCGCCCGGCGCTCGGGGAGCGGCGTGCTCTCGTAGTGGCGCCGGTCGAGGAGGTCCGAGAAATCGTCGGCGAGGCAGTCGCGGACCATGCCCGGTGAGGAGAAGATCCAGTCGAAGGGACCCGACCACGCGCGCAGGCCCAGCGCCTTCAGGATCTGCGCGGTGTGGCAGTGGCTGCCGAGCGAGATGTGGTTGACGGGGCCGGGCTCGCGGGTGTCGCGGCGGCCGAGGCGGCGCAGGCCGTCGAGCAGGCCCGCGCCGAGCCCACGCTTCACAGCTTGCGGCCGATATCGAGGAATTTCTGGGCGCGCCGGTCGCGGATCTCGTCGCGGCCGAGG
>NZ_BPRD01000455.1 GCF_022179745.1 Methylorubrum podarium | reverse complement strand
TTGAGCGTCGCCGACATCCGCCATCCCGGAGGGATCGATCAGACGTCGAATGACGGAAGCGGTTGAAACCGCCGGCTCCGCACGGGGACATCCTTGTGCCCAACTGGCCGCCCCTGCCGGTTCCGTGCTACCGCGCGCGCCAAATCTCCCGATGACGACACAGGTTACATCCATGCCGCGCGACCAGATCCGGGTCACCCGCGCCCTCCTCTCCGTCTCGGACAAGACCGGGCTCACGGATTTCGCCGCGGCGCTGAGCCGGCAGGGCGTCGAGCTGGTCTCGACCGGCGGAACCCACCGCGCGCTGACGGAAGCGGGGCTGGCGGTCCGGGAGGTGTCCGAGCTGACGCGCTTTCCCGAGATGATGGACGGCCGGGTCAAGACGCTGCATCCGGCGGTCCACGGCGGCTTGCTCGCGGTGCGCGACAACCCCGAGCATCAGGCGGCACTCGCCGCCCACGGCATCGGCGCCATCGACCTGCTCGTGGTCAACCTCTACCCGTTCGAGGAGACGTTGAAGGCCGGCAAGTCCTACGACGACTGCGTCGAGAACATCGATGTCGGCGGCCCCGCCATGATCCGCGCGGCGGCCAAGAACCATGCCGACGTCGCCGTGGTGGTCGATGTCTCGGATTACGACACGATCCTGGCCGAACTCGCGGCGCAGGACGGGCAACTCGCCGCCGCGACCCGCCGCCGGCTGGCGCAGAAGGCGTTTTCCCGCACCGCTTCCTACGACGCGGCCATCGCCAACTGGCTCGTCGAGGTCGAGGGGCGCGACGAGGCCCCGACCTTCAAGGCTCTCGGCGGCACCCTGGCCCAGAGCCTGCGCTACGGCGAGAACCCGCACCAGTCGGCCGCCTTCTACCGCCTGCCCGGCACGTTGCGCCCCGGCATCGCCACCGCCCGGCAGGTGCAGGGCAAGGAGCTGTCCTACAACAACCTCAACGACACCGACGCGGCCTACGAATGCGTCGCGGAGTTCGACCCCGCTCGGACGGCGGCGGTCGCGATCATCAAGCACGCCAACCCCTGCGGCGTGGCGGAAGGCGCGAGCCTGCTGGACGCTTACGAGCGGGCGCTCGCCTGCGACCCGACCTCGGCCTTCGGCGGCATCGTCGCCCTCAACCGCCCGCTCGACGCCGAGGCCGCGAAAAAGATCGTCGAGATCTTCACCGAGGTCATCATCGCCCCCGACGCCTCCGAGGAGGCCAGGGCCATCGTCGGCGCCAAGAAGAACCTGCGGCTCCTGCTCGCCGGCGGCCTCGCCGATCCGCGGGCGAAGGGCGAGACCATCCGCACGGTCGCGGGCGGCCTCCTCGTTCAGGGCCGGGACGCCCTGAGCGTGGACGACATGGACCTGAAGGTCGTCACCCGGCGCGCCCCGAGCGAGGGCGAACTCGCCGACATGCGCTTCGCCTATCGCGTGGCCAAGCACGTGAAGTCGAACGCCATCGTCTACGCCAAGGGCGGCGCCACGGTCGGCATCGGCGCCGGGCAGATGTCGCGGGTCGATTCCTCGATCACCGCGGCGCGCAAGGCCGCGGAGGCCGCCGCGCGCCTCGGCCTGCCGGAGAGCCTCGCCAAGGGCTCCGCGGTGGCGTCCGACGCCTTCTTCCCCTTCGCCGACGGCCTGCTCGCCGCGGCCGAAGCCGGCGCCACCGCCGTGATCCAGCCGGGCGGCTCGATGCGCGACGACGAGGTGATCCGCGCCGCCGACGAGGCGGGGCTCGCCATGGTGTTCACGGGCGTGCGCCACTTCCGGCACTGACAGCGCCTCGACGCCCCCATCCATCGTTCAGGGCTTCGATCGTCATCGCGAACGATCGCGAAGCGAACCAGCCGCGCGGCCTTTCCGGACGCGGCGGCGCCCTGGATTGCTTCGGCTTCGCCTCGCAATGACCAAGCAAGCCTTGCCAAACGCAAAAAAGCCCCGCCTCTCGGCGGGGCCTTTTCTTTATCGACTGACGAGAACCGACAGCCTCAGGCCAGGATATCCCGGTCCTTGGTCTCGGGGATGAAGATCAGGCCGATCACGAAGGTGAAGAGCGCGATCACGATCGGGTACCAGAGGCCGAAATAGATGTCGCCGGTCTGGGCCACCATGGCGAAGGCGGTGGCGGGCAGGAGGCCGCCGAACCAGCCGTTGCCGATGTGGTAGGGCAGCGACATCGAGGTGTAGCGGATCCGGGTCGGGAACAGCTCCACCAGCGCGGCGGCGATCGGGCCGTAGACCATCGTCACGTAGAGGACGAGGATCGTCAGGATGCCGACGACCGCGAGCTTCTGGCCCGTGAAGATGTCGATCGGGTTCGCGGCCTTGATCACGGTGGGGTTGGCTGTGGCGGACGGGTAGCCCGCCTCGGTCAGGGCCGCCGGCACAGCCTTGGCGAAGTTCGGGTCGGCGACGGGGAAGTCCTTCCCGTTGATGCTGACCACGGTCGGCGTGCCGGCCGGCTGGTTCTCGGTGCTGTAGTTCACGGCGGAGCGGGCGAGCAAAGCCTTGGCGATGTCGCACTCCTTGGTGAACTTGGCGGTGCCGACCGGATTGAACTGGAACGAGCACTCGTCCTTGTTCGTCTTCACCACCACCGGCACGTTCGCCTGGGCCGCGTGCAGGGCCGGGTTGGCCTGGGCGGTCAGCATGTTGAACAGCGGGAAGTAGGTGAGCGCCGCGATCAGGCAGCCGCCGAGGATGATCGGCTTGCGGCCGATCCGGTCCGAGAGGCTGCCGAAGAACAGGAAGCCGCCGGTGGCGAGGATCAGCGACCAGGCGATCATGACGTTCGCCGTGAACTGATCGACCTTCAGGATGCTCTGCAGGAAGAACAGGGCGTAGAACTGGCCGGTGTACCAGACCACGGCCTGGCCGGCGGTGAGGCCGAGCAGCGCCAGCAGGGCCCACTTGGCGTTCTTCCACTGGCCGAAGGCTTCCGAGAGCGGCGCCTTGGAGTGGGTGCCCTCCTCCTTCATCTTCTTGAAGGCCGGGCTCTCCTGCATCTGCAGGCGGATCCAGACCGAGATGGCGAGCAGCACCACCGAGACGAGGAACGGGATGCGCCAGCCCCAGACCTGGAAGGCGGTCAGGGTGGTCGTGGTGCCGTCCGCGTTGGTCACCGTGGTGGCCGGGTAGGCGCTGTTCACGTAGCCCTGCGTCGACAGGATGATGATCAGCGAAAGCAGCAGGCCCAGCGTCGCCGTCGTCTGGATGAAGGCGGTGTAGAAGCCGCGGCGCCCGGCGGGCGCGTGCTCGGCCACGTAGACCGCCGCGCCGCCGTACTCGCCGCCGAGAGCGAGGCCCTGGAGCATGCGCAGGGCGAGCAGCGTCACCGGCGCGATCCAGCCGACGTTGTAGGCCGCGAGCGTCGAGTAGGAGGGCAGCAGGCCGACCGCGAAGGTCGAGATGCCCATGATCAGGATGGTGACGAGGAAGGTGTACTTGCGCCCGACCATGTCACCGAGCCGGCCGAACACCAGGGCGCCGAACGGCCGCACGAGGAAGCCGGCGGCGAAGGCCAGCAGCGCGAAGATGTTGCGCGTCGCCTCCGGGTAGGCGGAGAAGAACTGCGCACCGATGATCGCGGCGAGCGAGCCGTAGAGATAGAAATCGTACCACTCGAAGACGGTCCCGAGCGAGGAGGCCATGATGACCTTCTTCTCGCCGGCAGTCATCGGCCTGACTGCCTCCCCGGACCGCGGTACTGCGGTTGCCCCAGCCATCTTTGTCGTTCCTCCAGTGACACGCGTGCGGGCGTCCGGTTCACCGGCTTCGACCCGCTCCATGCGCTCGGCGCATGCACACGCCTGTGTTACCGCATGCCTCAATGACGCCCAATAGGTAAATCGCTGCGAAGGATGCGTAATTGACAGAATTTGGGCTGGTGTAACGGATCAAGACCTGCGGGACGCAGAAAGGGCGCGGCCTCGACG
>NZ_BPRD01000454.1 GCF_022179745.1 Methylorubrum podarium | reverse complement strand
TGTTGAAGTCGTGGGCCAGCCCGCCGGTGAGCTGGCCCACCGCCTCCATCTTCTGCGACTGGCGCAGGGCCTCCTCGGTGCGCATCAGCTCGGCGGTGCGGGCCGCGACCTGCTGCTCCAGGCTCGCGTTGAACGCCTCCAGCTGCGCCTTGGCCCGCAGCTCGCCCTCGATGTTGCGCGCCTCGATCACCGTACCGATCGGCGCGCCGGCCTCGTCGCGGATCGGGCTCGCGGTGAAGGCCACGGGGTAGAACGAGCCGTCGCGGTGGACGAAGATCTCCTGGCCCTGCTCCTGGTTGTTCTCGGGGAACGCCTGATCGATCGGGCATTCGTGGAGCGGGTAGGGGCTCCCGTCGGGCCGGGTGTGGTGGACGACGTCGTGGAGCGCCTGTCCCCGGGTCTCCTCCAGGGTGTAGCCGGTCAGCCGCTCGGCGGCGCGGTTCATGTAGGCGCAGTGCTGGCGCTCATCCATCATGAAGATGGCCTGCGTCGCGTTGTCGAGCACCGCGTCGAGGCGGCGGGTGGTCTCGAGGAGGCGCTCCTCGGTCGCTTTGCGCGCGGTGATGTCGATGGCGGTGCCCAGCACACGCAGGCAGCGGCCGTCCGCGTCGAACACGCCGCGCCCCTTGGCCGCGACCCAGCGGACGAGGCCGTCCTCCTTGCCGACGGTGCGGTACTCGACATCGTAGAGCGCGCGCCGGTCCGGGTCGGCCGCGGCGGCGTAGGCGGCGCTCGTCTTCGGCCTGTCCTCCGGGTGGAGCCCGGCGTAGAAGTCGTCCATCGAGACCGGCACGTCGGGCGAGATGCCGAACATCGCCTTCACCCGCGCCGGCCAGAACAGGGTGCGGGCGACCGGATCGACGTCCCAGAAGCCGACCTCGGCATTCTCCACCGCGACGCGCAGGCGCTCCTCGCTCTCGGCGAGCGCCAGCTCGGCGGCGCGGCGCTCCTCGATATCGACTACCGAGCCGATATAGCCCAGGAAGCTCCCGTCGGCGGCGAAGCGCGGGCTCGCGGTGTCGATCGCCCAGCGATAGACGCCGTCGGCCCGCCGCAGGCGGTATTCGAGGCCGAAGCCCTCGCGCCGGGCATTCGCCCTCAGGAAGGTCTCGCCCGACCAGCCGCGGTCGTCCGGGTGGACGGCGTCGAGCCAGCCGAGACCGAGCGCCTGCCCCTCGGTCTGGCCGGTGAACTCGTACCAGCGCCGGTTGAGGTAGTGGCAGGCGCCGTCGGGATCGGTGACCCACATCATCACGGGCGCGTCGTCCGCCATGGTGCGGAAGCGCGCCTCGCTCTCGGCGAGCGCCGCGTTGCCGGTGATCCGCTCGGTCACGTCCGAGCCGTCGACGAAGACGCCGGTGATCGTCCCGCCCGCGTCCCGCATCGGCTGGTAGACGAAATCGAGGAAGCGGCGCTCCGGCACGCCGCCGGGGACGCGCAGGAGCGTCACCGGCGCCCCGTGCGCGGTGTGGGTGCGGCCGGTGGCGAACACCTCGTCGAGCAGCTCGAAGAAGCCCTGACCCTCGATCTCCGGCAGGGCCGCGCGCACCGGCTTCCCGAGGACGTCGCGGTGGGCCACGAGCCCGCGATAGGCGGCGTTGGCGAAGGCGAAGACGTGGTCGGGCCCGTCGAGCACCGCGACGAAGCTCGGCGCCTGCTCGAACAGCCGCGCGAAGCGCTCGCGCTCGGCCTGCATCTGCCGGCCGGCCCGCACCGCGGCGGTGGTCTCCGAACAGGCGCAGAACATGCCCGCCACCGTGCCGTCCTCGATCCGCACCGGCGTGTAGCCGAAGGCGAAGTGGGTCTCCTCCGGGTAGCCGTTGCGGTGCATCGTGAAGGTGATGTCGTCCATATGCGTGGCCTCGCCCGCATAGGCCCGCGACAGGATCGGCTCCACCTGGTCCCAGATGTCGTGCCAGACCTCGCCGAAGGGGCGGCCCAGGGCGCGCGGATGGCGGGCGCCGCACATCGGCGCGTAGCCGTCGTTGTAGAGCGTGACGTGGGCCTCGCCCCAGACGATCAGCATCGGCTGCTGCGAGCCGAGCATCACGCCGACCAGGGTCTTGAGCGCGACCGGCCACGCCTCCGCCGGCCCGAGCGGCGTCGCCGCCCAGTCGAGCCCGCGCATCAGCGCGCCGGCCTCGCCGCCGCCAGCGAGGAAGGAGGGGGTGGCGCTCACGCGGCCCGTTCCCCGCGCGGCCGCCGCCCGCCGGGACGCGGGACGGATCGGGGGATGGGCGGACGGGGGAGGTTCGGACAGGAGGGCCGGTGCGGGGACAAGATGGAAGCGAGACCGTGTGTTCGAGAGCGTTCAACGCGGTAGCCGGCCAGCCGTGCCATCGCCGGATGCAGAAGCGGTGCCGGGATCGTCACGGAGGCGTGCAATGGCCCTAACCGTCGGCCGTGCCAAGATGTTTGATCGCGCCGGCCGCCCATCGGCTCGGGACCGTCGGCGCCTTGCGCCGACGCACCGGCCGCGCCAGCATCCGGCGGCCGTCAGGCGGGCTTCCCGCACGGCGGCATCACACGCGGGCATGACACCCGAGGGAGTCCTTTTCGTGGACGCGCTGCCTTCCTTCTACGACGACCTCGACGGGTTTCGCGCGGAAGCGTGGCGCCGCCTCGCCGAGGGGGTGGGGAACCGGCACAGCCCCTTCCACACGCCCGCGCTGGCCACCGTCGATTCCACCGGCCAACCGCGGCTGCGCACCGTGGTGCTGCGCGCCGCCGCGACCGGGGCGGGGACCTTGCGTTTCCACTGCGACCGCCGCTCGGACAAGGCGCGGGAGATCGCCGACAGCGGGCTCGCCGCCCTCCACGTCTACGACGCACGCGCCAAGCTCCAGCTCCGCCTCGAAGGGCGGGCACGCCTGCACCGCGACGACGCGGTCGCCGACGCCGCCTGGGCCGCCGCGCTGGCGATGAGCCGGGTCTGCTACGGCATCGACCCCGCCCCCGGCACCGCGCTCGCGGCGGGCGACGCCTACGCCCTGCCGGACGAGGACCCAGAGGCGCGCCTCGGTCGCGGGAAATTCTGCGCGGTGGTGCTGACCGTCGCGCGGATGGATCTGCTCTACCTCGACCGGCGCGGGCACCGGCGGGCGGTTTTTTCGCGGGACGGCGAGGGGTGGAGGGGGACGTGGGTGGTGCCGTGAGGCGGCTCGGAATGGCCGTTTTTCCAGGGCGTCCCGCGATCACAGGCAGGGGTTGATCACCGGCTCGCGGGGAATCGATAGAAGATCCGTCACGCTCGCACGAAGCTTGTCCGCGCCGCCCGCGCGCAGGGCTTGATAGACGAGCATGGAATCCTTCGCGCACAGGCTGACGTGGGGGACGACCATCCGGTCGCGGGCGGCACGCTGCGCCGTGATCTGCTCCAAGGTAAGCCCGGGCCGGCTGTTCTCGACCACGAACCGATCGATCCGCTCGATCGAGCGGCGGACTTCGCGCTGGAACTCCGGATCCTCCCCGGCGCGGCATCCGGAGCCGATCTTCTCAACCCCTTCCAAGAGGCCGAGCATGCAGAGGACGGCGCCTTTCCCCGTCGTGTCGATCTTGAGGACGCTGGTACCGTGCCGCTCGACCCTGATCCCGTTGACCGTCTCCACGGATGTCGGCTGGTCCGGTGTTTGAGCCACCCGTGCCCGATCCTCCGCCCGGACGAGCGCGGGAGAGGTCAGCATCGCGGCGAGGATCCAAGCCAGGGCGGCCATGCGCAGCATCGGACTCGTCCGTTCGGAAGGCGATTTCCCCGCAATGGTTGTAATCGCCGCGCCGCCGGGCGGCAATCTTTCCCGTGCTGGAGGGCCTCGTTTCGGAACCGCAGACTTGGTCATGCGGATCATGCGGGGGCCGCTTGCAATCATAGCCAGCTGATTCCTGCCTAAAATCAATGTTCGCTTCTGCCGTGAGCGACCGCACAGGTTTCATCTGGAGCTTGTCTTCGACGAGGACTACAAAGAGGTCTCACGGTCACCGGCTCCACGATGGCGGCCAAAATCGGCCATACCGCCTCCGCGCCTTGCGAAACGCCAGCCGCCGCGCCGGGCGAACGACTGACGGCCTTCGATCACCTGCGAGGCTTCGTTGTCGGCCTCGTGGTTTTCCATCACGCGGCGCTTGCCTACTGCACCTTCGGCCACATCGATCGGGAGAACTACGCGCTGTCCACCGCGCCCGTCGTGGATCCGCAGCGCTGGGTCGGCTTCGACCTTCTGGTGTGCCTGGACGACGGCTTCTTCATGCCGCTGCTCTTCCTGCTCTCGGGCCTGTTCGTCTGGGATGGGTTGATCCGCCACGGGGCTGGCGCCTTCCTCGGCGCGCGGATGCGCCGCCTGGGCTTGCCCTTCGCCATCGCCGTGCTGACGCTCATCCCGCTGGCCTACTATCCTGCTTTCCTCGAGGCCGGCGGAGCACCCGGCTTCGGGCACTTCTGGGTCGGAACGGTCACGGGCGGACCGTGGCCGAGTGGTCCGCCGTGGTTCGTCGGCGTCCTGCTGGCGTTCGACGCGGCCGCCGCACTCGTCTTCGTCCTCGTGTCGGGCCGCACCGCGGCCCCGTCAGCCAGCCCGTTCGCGCCGCGCCCGGTCGGCGGCTTCACGTGGCTCCTCGTCGGCTCCGGCCTGCTCTACCTGCCCCTGCTCCTCGCGGTCGGGCCGACCCGCTGGTTCGCCGTCGGCCCGCTCGCCATCCAAGCCAGCCGCATCGGCCTCTACGCAGGCTACTTTGCCGCGGGCGTCGGATTGGGTCGCTGCGGTCTGCAAGCCGTCAAACGGTTCGCTCTGGCCATCGGGCTCCGGTGGGCGGTCTGGGTCCTCCTCGCCACGATCACGGGGGCGGCGTTCATCGCGGCGGCGGCGTTCGCGCGCGGAGGCCCGCACGGGCCGGCGGCGGCGCTCGCCGTCTCGGGCACGGCACAGGCGGCCTTCTGCGCCGCCGCCAGCTTCGCACTCCCGGCCCTCTTCCTGCGCTTCGGAGGCAGCCGCTCGCCGGCCTGGGACAGCCTCGCGGCGAACGGCTTCGCCATCTACCTGCTGCACTACCCCTTCGTGACCTGGACGCAGTACGGCCTCCTCGCCGTGCCGGCCGGCGCCCCGATGAAGGGTGCGCTCGTCTTCACCGTCGCGCTCGCCGCGAGTTGGGCCGGCGCGTCATGCCTGCGCCGTCTGCCGGGGGTCGGCCGGATCCTCTGAGCGATGCCGAGGCTCGACAGGCCCGCGTGCGGCGAAAGCTTACCTCGCCCCTGAGATGCGGTGCCCGACCTCTAGCCCCAGGGATTGAAGACCCGCGCTCCGTCATTGCCGCGCCATGTCCGGAATGATCGTGCCAACCGACCTCGAGATCATCGGGGTTGCAGGCCCGCCCTTCGCCCCCTGCGATCCTCGGCAGTCAAACCGCTTGCATCCCGACCTCAGCCCACCGCCGCCACCCGCGCGAACCCCGCCTCCAGATCCGCCTTCAGATCCTCCGGATCCTCCAGCCCGATATGGAAGCGCAGCGCCGGGCCGCCCGGCTGCCAGCGGGTGGCGGTGCGGTAGACGGTCGGGTCGAAGGGGATGACGAGGCTCTCGAAGCCGCCCCAGGAAAAGCCCATCCCGAACAGTTCGAGCCCGTCGAGGAAGGCGGCGAGCGCCGCCTCCGAGACGGGCTTGAGGATCACGCCGAACAGGCCCGAGGCACCCGAAAAATCGCGCTTCCAGATCGCGTGGCCGGGATCGTCCGGCAATCCCGGATGCAGCACCCGCAGCACCTCGGGACGGGCCTGGAACCATTCGGCCATGGCGAGCCCGCGGGCGCCGTGCTCGCGCAGGCGCAGGCCCATGGTCCGCAGGCCGCGAAGCCCCAAAAAGATGTCCTCGGGACCGGCGCAGGGGGCGAAGTGCTCGTAGGTGCGCTTGAGCGCCGGATAGTGCTTCGCGTTGGCCGAGACGAGGCCGAGCAGCAGGTCGGAGCCGCCGCTGAGATACTTGGTGCCGGCCTCCACCGCGAGATCGACGCCGCGCTCGTGCGGCGGGAACAGCAGCGGCGTCGCCCAGGTGTTGTCCATCACCACCGTGCCGCCGCGGGCATGCATCGCCTCGGCGATGGCCGGCACGTCCTGCATCTC
>NZ_BPRD01000453.1 GCF_022179745.1 Methylorubrum podarium | reverse complement strand
TCGAGCCGGCTCGTCGGCAGCGTGCCCCTGGCGCCCGCGTCGCTGCCGCCGCGCCTGCGCGATCGCCTGCCCGCTGCGGCGCGCGGGGCGGTGCGGGCCTAGCGCCTCGGGCAGGCGATAGGCCCGCACCGCCCCGCGCGCCGCAGCGGGCAGGCGATCGCGCAGGCGCGGCGGCAGCGACGCGGGCGCCAGGGGCACGCTGCCGACGAGCCGGCTCGACCCGTCGGCCGCGCCGCGCAGGATCAGGGGCGCCCCGGCCCTGCCGGACTGTTCGGGGCCGATCCGCACGGGTGCGGCGATCCGGTGCGTGCCGGGCTCCAACTCCACGACGATCGCGCGGCCCTCTCCCTGGCGGCGCAGGGCCGCGACGCGGGCGAGCGCCAGGGGCAGGTCGGCGAAGCAGTCTTTCTGGCCGGCGCCGGTCGCCCCGGTGGGAGCGACCCGCAGCACCAGCGGCGCCCGCGCATCGCCGCCCTGAGCCGGTCCGGCGAGGCCGAAGGCGAGCAGGCCCGCGACGACAGCGCGGCGCGCGGCGCCGGGCCGGCGCGGCCCGAGGCTCACGCCTCGGCGTCCGCGTCGGTCATGACGAGATGCACCCGCGGATCGCGGCCCAGGGCATCGAGGGACCGGCGCAGCCGGGCGACGCCGCTGCGGGTGGCGCTCGCCGTCAGCAGGAGGGTGGGAAAGCGCTGATCCTGCGCGAGGCGCTCGGCGGCGATGTCGGTGCCGATCAGCCCGATATCGATGAAGACCGTGTCGAAGGATGCCGCCGCGGTCAGGATCGCGCCGGTATAGGCCCCGGTGCCGAGGCTCAGGGCCGCGTCGTCGAAGGGCAGGATCTTGACCCCGGTCGGCCCGTCGACCAGCGCGTCGCCGAGCCCCGAACGCGCCCGCAGCGCCTCGGCGACGCCGCGCTTCGGCGCCGTCCGCAGGTCGCGGGAGATCATCGCTTCGGGATCCGCATCGACAAGGAGCACCCGCTGGCCGTCGAGGGCCGCCGAGGCGGCGAGGCTGCGCGCCAGCTCCGACTTGCCGGTGCGGTCGTCCGCCGAGGTGATGAGGACGACCGTCGGCCGCGTGGTCGAGACGTCGCGCTGGAGACGGCCGCCGAGCCGCGCCACGGCCACGTCGTAGGCGGTGTCGGCGCGAAGGGCCTCGCCGCCGGCCTTGCCCCGCGTCCGGGTCCGCGCCTTGGCCGGCAGCACCGCGGCGACCGGAAGCCCCGCGATCTGCTGCAGCCGGTGGCGCGAGCCGATCCGCCCCGCGACCGGAACGGCGAGGAGGGCGAGCCCGACGCCGAGGCCGAGGCCGGCCGCCGCCGCCACCGCGAGGATCGCCGGGATCGGCGGACCGAGACGGCGCGCCGGCAGCGACGCGGGCGAGATGATGCGCGAGGTCGAGGTGTCGAGGCGCTGCTGCTCCTGAAGCTCGCGGGCGCGGACGAGGAAGGCCTCGTAGACCGCCCGGCTCGCCTCGACCTGCCGCTCCAGCTCGCGCAGGCGCACGAAGCTCTTGTCGACGGCCAGAGCCTCCTTCTTGCGGCTCTCCAGGGTCGCGGCGAGGGACGCCTCGTTGGCGACCGCCGAGCGGTAGTCGTTGCGGGTGGCCGCGGCGATGCGCCGGATCTCGGCGTTGATGTCGTTGCGCAGGGTCTGCACCTGCAGCTCGCTGGTGCGCAGGGTGGGGTGGCGCGGCCCGAGATTGGACACCGTGTCGGCCCGGGCCGCCTCGATCTGGGCGAGCTGGCTGCGCAGCTGCGCGATGGTCGTGGACTGGACGATCTCGGTCACCGAGTTGAGGTCGGCCCGCCCGTTGGCTACCGCCTCGATCTGGGCGAGGCGCCCGCGCAGCTCGCCGGCCCGCGCGCGGGCGGCGCCGAGCTGCTGGTTGAGCTGGGTCAGGGCCTGCTCGCTGACGAGCTGGCCGCGGGTGCCGACGAGATTGTTGGCGGCGCGGAACTTCTGCGCCTTGTCCTCGGCCTCGCGGAGGTCGTCCTGCAGCTCGCCGAGCCGGCTCGCCACCGCCTCGCCGGCCTTGCGGGTGACCTGCGCCTGCGCCTGCGAGACGGTAGAGAGGTAGGTCTCGGCGATCGCCTGGGCGAGGTCGGCCGATTTCCGGCGGTCGTCGGTGGTGACGGCGAGTTCGACGACGAAGCTGCGCTCCAGGCGGCGCGCGGCGGTGCGGTCGCGCAGGGTGCGCAGGGCGGTGAGCGCGTCGTCGGCGGGCGCGCCCGAGGCGCCGAGCAGGGAGGAGAGGCTGCCCTTGACCGTCTCCAGCAGCGACGCGGAGCGGACGAATTCCGGGTCCTGATCGAGCTTGTACCGCTGCACGACCTGCCGCAGCACGTCGTCGGAGATCAGGACGCGGATCTGGCTGTCCACGAGGAGCAGGCTGGCATCGCTCGCCTGATCCGCGGGCGTCACGCCGTCCTTGACCACCTGGATGCCGCGCGGGTCGATCAGGATCTGCGTCACGGCGGCGTAGAGCGGCGGCACCAGGGCGAGCCACGCCACCGCGGCCACCAGCAGCAGGACCATCGGAGCCAGCACGAGCGCCCAGCGCGCGCGCAGCGCCCGCCCGATCTCCCGCGGGTCGAGGAACCACGGTTCCGGCGTCACGTCGGGCTTGCCCGGCTCGGCGCCGACGAAGAATCGCGAAGGCATCCGCTCGATCATCGTCATCGAAAGACTTTCGAACAAAGGTCGTGTGCGGGTTCAACCGACCCGCTGCAACCGATCCGGTGCGTCGCGTCCGTCCCGGAGCGGATCATGCGGGGATGATCCGTCCCGTCTCGGGACATCGGCCGCGGGCCGGGTGTCGGTTCGGGCTCATGCTTCAAGATGCGCGCCATGCGGGCGCCGCCCGGCGCAGGTCGAAGGGCGCAACCTCCGGCGCCGGCGCGACCGCCTCCACCGGTTCACGGCGCAGGGCGCCGACGCGGGCATAGGCCAGCACGGCCACGAAGGTCAGGACGTGGATGTTCCAGTCCTGGAAGATGCCCGGCGTGGTCATGCCGTTGAGGATCAGGAAGAACACGCTCGTGGCGACGAGGCGCCGCCCGGTGCGGTCGAGCTTCATCCCCCAGCGCATCGCGGCCCCCAGCACCATCGCGCAGAAGCCGATCCCGATCAGGCCGGTGCCGGCCCAGGCGCTCAGCAGCATGTTGTGCGAACTGGAGATGAACACCGCGTCGCGGGCCAGCGTCTCCGCCAGCGCCGTGGTCGGGATGAGGAGCTGGATGAAGCGGTCGCCGGCCGCGTAGCCGGCGCCGACGAAGCGGTCCTTGGTCGCCTCGATGAAGACCGGCCAGAAGGTGCCGCGCCCCGTGGCGTCGGCGAGCTCCTCCGGCGGCTTCTGCAGCACCACCGACAGGGCGTCGAGCAGGGCCGGGAAGGCCGACAGGGCGCCCATCAGCAGGACGAACAGGGCGAGGTAGACGGTGAAGGACGCGTAGCCGAGCAGGCGCAGCCGGCGGTGCCGCGACGCCACCATCATGCCGGGTGCCGCCGCGACGAGCGCGGCGGTGCTCGCGGCCGAGCCGGCGATGACGAAGCCGGCGAAGGCGAGCAGGAGGTGGGCGCCCCGGTGCGGGATGCGGTCGTCGAAGAGGACGACGAAGGCGTAGGTGGCGCAGAGATAGGGAACCAGGTTGTGCTTGGCCGACGAGAAGACGATCCCGTGCGCGAGGCTGTCGAGGATGATCGGCGTCGTGGCGACCAGCCAGACGACGACGAACAGCGCGAAGAGGTTGGGCAGCCGCCGCTCGATGTCGCTGCGGTCGAAGATCAGGATCGAGGCCAGCGTGAAGATCGCGAGCTCGACCGTCCGGTAGGCCGTGTAGGTCGGCACGACCGACCACGCGGTGCTGACGCCGTTCACGAGGATCATCAGCGTGAACGGCAGGTAGGGCATCGCGAAGGCCACCAGCAGGACGCGCCGGTCGACCGCGATGCGGACGGCGAGGTAGAGCCCGGTCAGGCCGGTCATGACGACGAGGGCGATGTTGGAGGCCGTGAGCCCCTGATCCAGCACGGCGTTGCCGTCGTCCCGCGGGACGTTGAAGACGAGCGGCAGCAGCGCGAAGATCGACATCAGGGCGAACGGAACCGCCACGGGACCGTTCAGCGGTCCCATCCGGGTCTCGAGGCGGTGGCGCGCCAGCGGGTAGAGCAGCGCGAACCAGACCGCGACGGCGACGACCAAGAGCAGGTTCAGCATTCCGGCGGTTCCATGGGGCGTATCCTTGGGTCGTTTCCTCCGGACGTCTCCTGAGCTTGGCCGGATGGGAAGGAAGCCGATCTCGTGCCGCGCCGATCCCGTGCCCGCCAAGACTCCGTGGAATCTTGGTTTATGGCGTCTTTCGGGCCGTGAGGACCGTGCGCGACCCTATGACTCTGCCGCTCCACGCCGATTTTTTCGGTAAAGCCGTCCGCCGATGTGTCGGAATGCTTTCTAAGACCCGAACAGGACCACCTCGGTGTAGGTGAGATCGCCGGTGGCCGGCGGGTTGGGGCCGCGGGCGTATTTCGGGGCGCGGCCGTCGAAGAAATGCCCGGCCAGGCCCGGCAGCTTGCCCACCGCGTCGAGCACGAACCACGGCATGGCGTGGCGCAGGATGAGATGCCGGCCGATCGCGCCGAGGAAGGCGGGCAGGTCGAGGGCGGTCGAGCGGTAGACGAGCTGGAGGCAGGGCAGGCGCGGCCACCGGGTCTCCCCCGGCCGCAGCTTGATGGCGCGCCGCTGGAACAGGACGGCCCAAGCCTTGTCCCCCTCCGAGCAGACGAGGCCGATGCAGCCAAAGGCGATGTGGTCGGCGACGAGACGGGCCTCCGGCTCCGGCAGCAGGCGCAGGGATTCGGCCGTGGCCGCCCGGACGCGCCGGCCGCGGCCGAGGCCGGCGAGCAGCGGCATGACGAGCATCTGGCCCGAGCAGACCGGCTTGAAGCCGCGCGCCTCGTGCATCCGCCAGGTCTGCGGAGCGGGCGAGACGTTGGTGTAGGTGACGCGCCGGTCGCGCATGGCGAAGCCGTCGAGCAGGGTGCCCAGCGCGCGGAACTCCGGCAGCACGTACCAGCTCGACAGGTTGCAGCGCAGATGCGTGCCGGCCTCGTCCGTCACCGTGCGGTAGAGGGCGAGCAGGACGCCGACGATGGCGCCGTCCCGTTCCAGGACATAGCCGTAGCGCGGCACGTCGTCGGGCAGGGGCTGGCTGCGGTGCCGTTCGAGCCCGGTCCGCCAGTAGGCTTCCGACCGATCGGGAAAGCCGACCCGCAGCAGGCGCACCACGGCGTCGAGGTCGTCGTCCTCGATCGTCCGGCAGCGGACCTTGGCCCGCGCGGCCCGGCCCCCCTCCCCCGCGGACGGGAGATCTTCCACGGCGTCGTTCACCCCAACCATCGGTGACCCCTCAAGCTCGTCGCGCTCCCCCGCACCCAAGCGCTCCACGGCTCCGCGCGATCGAACCATGGAGAACGGCGCATTCCCGTCCCGCGTCGGGACGAGCTCGGCAGTAGAGCGAAATCGATGCCGGTCGGCGCGTGCCGGACAGAGATTACTCATGCTGTCGGAATGTCAGTCTATTGGATAATCTTTCGGAGAAAAAGTTCGGGCGAATACTGATTTGACGTTGTTGGCGGCGGATTGCGGCCGCAGCCTTTGGGAGTAGGCCCGGGCCGGGACGCCATCGGTCGTGTCATACCGTTTCCGGTCGATCACCT
>NZ_BPRD01000452.1 GCF_022179745.1 Methylorubrum podarium | reverse complement strand
GGTGCGCGCCTGGGCCGGGGACGGGCAGGTCGTGCTCAGCGTCGAGGACAACGGGCCGGGCCTCGACCCGGCGGCGCTCAGCCGCATCTTCGATCCGTTCTTCACCACCAAGCCGGCGGGGGAGGGGCTCGGCCTCGGCCTGCCGATCTCGCTGGCCATCGCCCGCGAATTCGGCGCCACGCTCCAGCCCCGGCCGATGCCCGGCGGCGGGCTGGCCTTCGACCTCGTGATGGACGTGGCGCGCGAGACGGCTCAGGAAGCGGTCGGGACGCCCGCGCCGGAGCGGGCACGCCAGAGGATCAGCCATGTTTCCTGAGGCCGGGCCGGCCGCCCCGCGGGTCGTGCTCATCGACGACGAGGAGATGGTCCGCCTCGCCATGGAGCAGGCGCTCCAGCTCGCCGGCTTCGCCGTCGAGAGCTTCGAGAGCGCCGAGGCGGCCCTTCCGGCCATCGGCCGCGAGTTTTCCGGAGTCGTGGTCAGCGACGTGCGCCTGCCGGGCAGCGACGGGCTCGCCCTCCTCGCCGACATCCGCCGCCGCGACGCGGAACTGCCGGTGGTGCTCGTCACCGGCCACGGCGACATCGCCATGGCGGTCGCCGCCATGCGCGAGGGCGCCTACCACTTCATCGAAAAACCCTTCGTCAACGACGCCTTCGTCGAGGTGGTCCGGCGCGCCCTGGAGAAGCGGGCGCTGGTGATGGAGAACCGCCGCCTGCGCGACGCCCTCGGCCGGGGCGACGCGCGCGAGGGGGCGGTGGAACGCTGCCTCGTCGGCCAGTCCCCGGCGATCCGCCGCCTGCGCGAGGACGTCGCCGCCCTGGCCTCCGCCGCCGCCGACGTGCTGGTGCTCGGCGAGACCGGGGCAGGCAAGGAGCAGGTCGCCCGCGCCTTGCACGAGGGGGGCGGGCGCGCGGCCAAGCCCTTCGTGGCGGTCAATTGCGGCGCCATCCCCGAGAGCATGTTCGAGAGCGAGATGTTCGGCCACGAGGCTGGCGCCTTCACGGGAGCGGGCAAGCGCCGCATCGGCAAGGTCGAGCACGCCAGCGGCGGCACGCTGTTCCTCGACGAGGTCGAGAGCATGCCGCTGGCCCTCCAGGTGAAGCTCCTGCGCGTGCTGCAGGAGCGGCGCGTCGAGCGCCTCGGCTCCAACATCAGCGTGCCGGTGGACCTGCGGGTGGTGGCGGCCACCAAGGAGGATCTCGACGCGCTCTCGGAAGCGGGCCGCTTCCGCCGCGACCTGTTCTTCCGCCTCAACGTCGTGACGCTGACCCTGCCGCCCTTGCGCGAGCGCCGGGAGGACATCCCGCTCCTGTTCGAGCTGTTCCTCGTCCAGGCGGCGGTGAAGTACCAGCGCCCGGTGATCGAGGTGCCGCCGTCGCTGCGCCGCTCGCTGATGCTCGCCGACTGGCCGGGCAACGTGCGCGAACTCAAGAACGCCGCCGAGCGGGCCGTGCTCGGCTTCCTCAGCCCGGATCTCGCCGGCGGTCCCGACGCGGCGCCGGGGCTCGACGCCCTGCTCGACCGGGTCGAGCGCCTCGTCATCGAGGATGCGCTGAAGGCCTCGGGCCAGCGCATCGCCGAGGCGGCGCGGGCGCTCGGCCTGCCGCGCAAGACCCTCTCCGACCGCATGCGGCGCCTGGGCCTGAGCGCGGGCGATTGACCTTCTTTCCGTTGAGAGACCTCCCGACCATGACCCAGGACGCCGGCTGGCCGCCGCTCATCCTCGCCAACGCGCCCAACGGCGCCACCCGCACCAAGGCCGACCATCCGGCCCTGCCGATCACGGAACGGGAGATCGCCCGCACCGCCGCCGAGGTCGCGGAGGCCGGCGCGGCCCTGATCCACGTCCATGTCCGCGACGCGCAGGGGCGCCACCTCCTCGACGCCGAGGCCTATCGCGCGGTGACCGCCGCGATCCGCGCCGAGGTCGGCGACCGCCTCGTGGTGCAGATCACCTCGGAAGCCGCGGGACGCTACCAAGGCCCGGAGCAGATGGCGGTGGTGCGCGCGACCCGCCCGGAAGCGGTCTCGCTGGCGCTGCGCGAGATCGTGCCGGACGCGGCCGCCGAGGCCGAGGCGGCCGCGTCCGGCAC
>NZ_BPRD01000451.1 GCF_022179745.1 Methylorubrum podarium | reverse complement strand
CTTCGCCTCGCAACGACGATGCGGCAAGTTTTTCGCGGTAGCGTTGCAGCGTCCCAGGATCGCTCCTAGGAAGACCTCATGGCTTCTTCTCGCCACCCCAGCCTCACCATCCGCGATCCCGGCGGGACGCTGCGAGAGCGGCTGAAGCTTCGGGCGGTCCGCAGCGGCCGATCGCCGGAGGCAGAAGCGGAGGCGATCCTTCAGGAGAGCCTGCGCGCGGAAGACGGCACGGGTCTCGATCTCGCGGAAGCGATCCGTCGCCGTGTGGCACATCTCGGCGGGGTCGATCTGGACGAACACCCGGCCGTGGCGCTCCGCGAGACGCCTCGTCTCGAAGAATGATCGTCCTCGACACGAACGTCATCTCCGAGTTGATGCGGCCGGGTCCCGATCCTCTCGTCCTCAGGTGGCTCGCCGCACAGCCGCGATCGACGCTCTACACGACGAGCATCAACCGGGCCGAGCTCCTCTACGGTGCCGCCCTGCTGCCGAGGAGACGCCGTCGCGACGGCATCCGGACCGCGATCATGACGATGTTCGCGACCGATTTTGCCGGACACGTGCTGCCGTTCGACGAGAGCGCCGCGGATCACTATGCCCGAATCGTCGCGCTCCGACGTGAGGCGGGGCGGCCTGTCGAGGGGTTCGACGCTCTCATTGCCGCGATCACGGCTGCCGCAGGGTTCCGTGTCGCGACCCGCGACACCGGCGGTTTCACGGGCTGCGACCTCAATGTGCTCAATCCCTGGCAAAAGGCTTGAGACACCGATGGGCGTCTACACTACCACCGCCATCGCGGCCTGCTCGCCGACGCCGAACACCCGCTTGTAGCGCTCCACCTCCGCCGCCGGTCCCTGGGCCTTGCTCGGGTTGTCGGAGATCTTCACCGTCGGGCGGCCCTGCGCCTCCGTCACCTTGCAGACCACCGAGATCGGGTCGAGCCGCCCCTCCGGCACCAGTCCGCGAAAGTCGTTGGTGAGCCGGGTGCCCCAGCCGTAGCCGATGCGCATGCGGCCGTGGAACTGCGCGTGGATCGCCTCGATGTCGTCGATGTCGAGCCCGTCGGAGAAGATCGCGAGCTTTTCGCGCGGGTCGCAGCCCCGCGATTCCCAGAAGGCCAGCGCCTCCTCGCCGCCCTCGATCGGCTCCTTCGAATCGATCCGGATGCCGGTCCAGGCGGTGAGCCAGTCGGGGGCGTTGGCGAGGAAGCCGGTGGTGCCGTAGGTGTCGGGGAGCGCCACCAGCAGGTTGCCGGCGTAGTCCTGCTGCCAGTCGGCGAGCACCGCGTAGGGGGAGGCTGCCAAGGCCGCGTCGTCGTCGCCGCTGAGCGCGGCGTAGACCATCGGCAGTTCGTGGGCGTTGGTGCCCACCGCCTCGACCTCGCGGCGCAGCGCGATCAGGCAGTTCGAGGTGCCGAGGAAGGCCCGCTCGCCCAAGCCCTCCATCATCGCCTGCACGCACCAGTCCTGCCACAGGAAGCCGTGGCGGCGGCGCGTGCCGAAATCGGCGATGGAGAGGTCGGGCAGGCACTTCAGGCGCTCGATCTTCTCCCAGACGCGGGTCATGGCGCGGGCGTAGAGCACCTGCAGCTCGAACTTGCCGAGATCCCGCAGCACGGCGCGGGAGCGCAGCTCGTTGAGGATCGCCAGCGCCGGCACCTCCCACATCGTGGTCTCGACCCAGGGACCGTGGAAGGTGAGCGCCACCTGCCCCTCGCGCACCTCCAGCTCGTACTCGGGCAGGCGGAAATTCTCGAACCACGCCATGAAGTCGGAGGAGAGGATCTGGCGTTTGCCGTAGAAGGTGTTGCCGCGAAGCCAGGTGGATTCGCCCCGGCTCAGCCCGACCGTGCGGGCGTGGTCGAGCTGCGCCCGCAACTCGCCGAGATCGATCTCGTCGGCCACCCGCACGCTCCGCGTGCGGTTCTGGATCGCGAAGGTGACGGCCACGTCGCGGTGACGGCGGAAGATCATCTGCGCCATCAGGAGCTTGTAGAAATCCGTATCGAGCAGCGAGCGCACGATCGGGTCGATGCGGAAGTTGTGGTCGTAAACCCGCTTCGCGAGGTCGATCATGGGCCGTCCGTGTTCGGGGCGTGTCGCCCAAGCTTGGGGCGGATCGTCTCGGCGATCAACGGCGGCGGGTGCAAGGCCGCGTGACGAAAAAAGCGCCCCCGCCCTTGAGGCGGGAGCGTGACGCGTCATGCAAAGCCGTGGAACGAACGCTCGGGCCTCTTCCCCGTCATCGCGAGGCGAAGCCGTGGCGATCCAGGGCGCGACCCCTCCGGAAATGTCGCGGACTGGATCGCTTCGCCGACGCTCGCGATGACGGAGTTTAGCGGACCCCGAAGCGATCGGTCGGAGGCCGTAAGAGGCTCCCTTCCAAAAAAAATCAGGCGAGGTTGACCTTCTTGGTCTCGGTCTTCGGGCTCTCGCCGGTGAGCGAAGCCTTCACGTAGCCGTAGAGGTGGACCATCTTGCTCGACGGGCTGTCCCAGTACTCGCCCTGTTCGGGGTGGATCCGGATCAGGCCGACCTCCGGGTCGTCCTTGCCGTTGGGGAACCAGGTCTTGAGGCTCTCCTGCCACTTCTCGTCGATGAGCTTCTGGTCGCGGATCACCTCGGCCTTGCCGGCGATCGAGACGTAGGTCTGGCTCGACGGGTCCGAATAGGCGAGGTTGACCTGGTTGTCGCGGCCGATCTCGGCGGTCTTCGGGCTGTGCAGCTTGGTGAAGAACCAGATATCGCCGTTCTCGTCGATCTCGTTGTTCCACATCGGGCGGCTGTTCAGGGTGCCGTTCTGGTCGGCGGTGGTCAGCATCGCGACCTTGACGTCCTTGGTCAGCTCGAAGAGCTTCTTCGCGCCCTCGTGGTCGCGATGGTTGCCCTGGTGCATGAGATCCGTTCTCCGAATGTCGTCGATGGCGTGAGCCGGGCGGGAGCGGCCATCAGCGCGGCCCCATGAGTGCGGCCACCCGGCGATTGCCTCGACAACGAGCGAGGCCGGGCTTGGTTCAGGCAGGACTTCGGGAGGGGGCGAGATGAGGGTTGCATGGTTCGCGGTGCTGCTGGCGGCCCTCGCGGGGCCGGCCTCGGCCGAAGTGCGCTTCGGCCCCGGCGTGCGCATCGGCGGCCACGATTTCTCGAACCGGCGCTACCGCAGCGTCCATATCGAGCGGGTGAGGCGACTGCGCGGCCCGGTCGGCTGCCGGCATGTCCGCCGCGGCGTCTACCGGCGCGGCGACGGCTCGGTGGTGCGCGGGCCGATGGAAGAGTGCAACCTGATCGCCATTCCGCCGGGCCGGCGGCGGTGAGGCGACGCGCGCGGGCTGGCGTTTCCCGCGGGGCCGGTTAGATGAACGGGGGCGGACGGTTCCGCCCGACGCCCGATGGAGCTTGAGTTTTGGCGATCACGCGCGACGACGTGCTGAAGGCGCTCTCGACCGTGACGGTTGACCGCGGCGGCACCACCCTGCCCGGCTCCGGCCGCCTGTCCCAGGTGGTGATCGATCCGGGCAACCGGGTGATGTTCTCGATCCTGATCGATCCGAGCGAGGCCGAGCGGTTCGAGCCGGTGCGCCGCGAGGCGGAGGGTCGCGTGCTGGCGCTGCCCGGCGTGTCGAGCGTGCTGGCGAGCCTCACCGCGGAGCGGGCGTCGAACGCGCCGGCCCCGGGCGCCGCGCCGCGCCCGCCCGGGCCCGGTGCGCCGCCGCGCCAGGGCAACGCCCAGGGGAATGCCTTGCCGGGCGTGCGCCACATCGTGGCCCTGCGCGGCGA
>NZ_BPRD01000450.1 GCF_022179745.1 Methylorubrum podarium | reverse complement strand
GCGCGGTCGGCGCGGCGGATCGAGCCGCGATACTCCCGCGAACCGGTGACGGGGTCGGTCATCCGCGCGGCGGCGTAGGCGACCGGGTCGTCGGGCCGGTCGGGCGTGTCGTCGGTGAGCCAGCGCCCGGCGAGCGACCAGTCGCTCCAGAGCGTCGTGCCGACGAAGCGCACGCCGTCGATCACCGCCGTCCCGCCGCCCTGGAGCAGGTGGATGCGGCTGCCGAGCCCGTTCAGCCGCGCGACCTCGTGCGCGAGGGCGGCCAGAAGTTCGGGTGCGGTGCGCGGGTCGCCGGTCGGGGCGTAGTGCTCGTGGTTGCCCGGCACCAGCACCACCGGCCGCCCGCCCGCCAGCGTCAGCACCGTGGCGAGCCCGGCCTCGGGCTGCCCCTCGTGCAGGTCGCCGGCGCAGACGAGCACGTCGAAGGCGGCGGCGGGCTTCGGGATCATCTCCGGGCGGCGCCGTTCGAGATGCAGGTCGGAGAGGGGGAAGAGGCGCAGCACGGCGTCCGAGCGTTCGACAACAAGGGGAAGGGATCAGGCGGAGGCCCGCGACTCCTCGGCCGCGGCGCGCCACTCGCGGCGGGCGGCCTTGAGCACGTCGAAGGCGGAATCGGCGTTGATCACGGCGATGCCGGCCGCCGCCACGAGGTCCGGCCAGGGCGAGAGCGTCACCGCGGTCACGAGGCCGGCGACGACGATCGCGACGTTGGCGGCGACATCGTTGCGGGCGGAGAGGTAGGCCGCCCGCGTCAGGCTGCCGTGGCCGTCGCGGTGGCGCGCCAGCATCAGCGCGCAGGCGAGGTTGACGAGGAGCGCGCCGAGCCCGGTCAGTGTCAGCGGCACCGGGGCCGGCGCGGTGAAAGCGGAAAACTTCTCGTAGGCCGCGTAGGCGGTGGCGAGGCCCGGCACCAGCAGGATGCCGGCGAGCAGCGTGCCGAGCCGCGCCCGGTTGCGCACGCTCCAGCCGAGCCCGGCGAAGATCAGAAGGTTGATCGCGGCATCTTCCAGGAAATCGAGGCTGTCGGCGATCAGCGCCACCGAGCCGATGGCCAGCGCCACGGCGATCTCGATGCCGAAATAGCTGAGGTTCAGCGCCGCGACGCGGGCGACGACCGGGCGCAGGCTCGGCGAGGGCGGCAGACGAGGCACCGGCGGATTCCCGAAGGCAGATCGAACCGGGCCGGTGATTGCCCGAGGCGCCGGGCCCTGTCGAGGGGCTTCCCGCTCGGGACTCCTCTCGGTCTATTGTCCGTCTGGATTTGCGCGCGCGGCTGTGCGAGGCGAAAGCTCAGCCAGAGGATTGCCGAGCCGCCTGCCGAGCGGCTGTCCGGATTGGGGAGGCGTCGACCATGTTGCCCGAACTGCGCGTGCTCTATTTCGAGGATCTCGAAGTCGGGCTCACCGAGATCCTCAGGAAGGAGATCTCCTCCTCCGACGTGGTGGGATTTGCCGAGATCACCGGCGACCGCAACCCGATCCACCTCTCCGAGCACTTCGCCGCGCGCACGCCCTTCGGCACCCGCATCGCCCACGGCCTCTACACCGCCGGCCTGATCTCGGCGGTGCTCGGCACCCGCCTGCCGGGGCCGGGCGCGGTCTACATCTCGCAGACCCTGAACTTCCGCGCGCCCGTGCGCATCGGCGACATCGTCGAGGTGAAGGTCGTGGTGGCCGAGCTGATCCCCGAGCGCCGCCGCGCCCGGCTCGCCTGCACCTGCTCCGTCGGCGACGAGGTCGTGCTCGACGGCGAGGCCCTGGTGAAGGTGCCGAAGAAGGAGGAGGCCGACCCCCTCGCCATGCGCATGGGCGGCGGCCACGCCTGACGCATCGTCCCGGAAGCTGGTTGCCGGCTTTCGGGAAAGGACGATGCGAGAGCGAAAGTCGACACCCGCTTGTTCGAGCCGATCGCCATCGCCGATCCGGACGATCCGCGCCTCGCCGCCTACCGGGACGTGCGCGAGCGCGACCTCGTGGGCCGGCAGGGCCGCTTCATCGTCGAGGGCGAGGTGACCCTGCGGCTGCTGTTCTCAGGGGATGCCCGCTTCGCGGCGGAATCGGTGCTGCTCGCGCCCGAGCGCTGGGAGGGCCTGTCCGATCTCTTCGCGGACAGGGTCGACGGCCCGCCGGTCTATCTCGCCGGCAAGGCGGTGATGAGCGCGGTCGCGGGCTTCCCGATCCATCGCGGCGTGCTGGCGGTGGGCCTGCGCGGTGCGGGCGGGATCAGCGCCTCGGGCGCCGGCGCCGCGCCGCGCAGGCCCACCGCCAGCACGCCGCG
>NZ_BPRD01000449.1 GCF_022179745.1 Methylorubrum podarium | reverse complement strand
CCGCGCAGAACGACGCCAAGACGGCGGAGGTCGGGCTTGAGGCGGTGCGCAACCGTCTGCGCATCCTCGGGCTCGCCGACGACGACATGAAGGCGCTCCAGACCAAGGGCGCGATCAACCCCGAGACGACGATCTACGCGCCGCTGTCGGGCACCGTGATCCAGCGCAAGATCGGCCCGGGCCAGTACATCAACACCGGCGGCGGCGACCCCTCCTACGTCATCGGCGACCTCGCCCGGGTCTGGATCGTGGCGCAGCTGCGCGAGACCGACGCGGCCAAGGTCGATATCGGCGAGCGCATCCGCTTCCGGACCCTCGCCTACCCGAACCAGAACTTCGAGAGCCGGGTGAACTTCATCGGCGCCTCGGTCGATCCGGCGAGCCGCCGCATCGTCGTGCGGGCCGAGGTCGACAACCCCAAGGGTCTCCTGAAGCCCGAGATGTATGCCAGCGTCCACATCATCAACGAGCGCGAGACCGTCTCCCGCGCCGTGCCGCGGCAGGCGGTGATCTTCGAGGGCGACAAGGCGCGGGTCTGGGTGCTCGGCGCCGGCAACACCGTCGAGAGCCGCCCGGTCAGGACCGGCCTCATCGACGGCAACGACATCGAGGTGACGGAAGGCCTCTCGGTCGGCGAGCGGGTGATCTCGAAGGGCGCCCTGTTCATCGACGGCATGACCGAGCAGCCGGGCTGACGGGCTCGGTCGACGTTTCCCGCGAAAAGACGCATTCCGAGCCGGGGCCGCCCCCGGCCGCGCCGTAACGGCGCGAGGCTGGAACCGACCCCATGAACGGCATCGTCGCGCTCGCGCTCCGGCAACGGCCCCTCGTCATCCTCGCCTTCGTGCTGTTCGTGGTGGGCGGACTGGCCGCCTTCCAGAACCTCAACATCGAGGCCTATCCCGACCCGACCCCGCCCATGGTCGACGTCGTGACCCAGACCGACGGCCTCTCGGCCGAGGAGATCGAGCGCTACGTCACGATCCCGATCGAGCGCATCACCTCGGGGATGCCGAACCTGCGCCAGGTGCGCACGATCTCGCTCTACGGCCTCTCCGACGTGAAGCTGCAATTCGGCTTCGAGTTCGACTATCTCCAGGCCGAGCAGCAGGTCCTGAACCGGCTGCAGCAGCTCGATCCGCTGCCGGCGGGCGCCAAGCCCACCATCTCGCCGATCAGCCCGATCGGCGAGATCTTCCGCTACAAGCTCACCGCGCCGCCCGGCTACAGCGTGCTCGACCTGCGCACGCTCCAGGAATGGATGCTGAAGAAGCGCTTCCGCGCGGTGCCCGGCGTGATCGACGCCATCGGCTGGGGCGGCAAGACCAAGACCATCGAGCTGTCGGTCGATCTCGACCGGCTGATGGCCTACGGCCTGACCCTGTCGAACGTGGTCAAGACCCTCAACGACAGCAACCTCAACGTCGGCGGCAACCGCGTCGCCATCGGCGGCCAGTCGGCGGTGGTGCGCGCCGTCGGCCTGATCCGCGACGTGGACGACATCAACGGCACGGTGCTGGCCCAGGTCGGCGGCGCGCCGGTGCTCGTCAAGGACATCGCCACCGTCACCATCGGCCATCAGCCGCGGCTCGGCATCGCCGGCATGAACGACGAGGACGACATCGTCCAGGGCATCGTCCTGATGCGCCGCGGCGAGAAGAGCACGCCGTCGATCGAGGCGGTGAAGGCGGAGGTCGCCAAGATCGAGGCCGCCGGCATCCTGCCGCCGGGCGTGAAGATCGAGCGCATCTACGACCGCGCCGACCTCATCGCGGTGACCACCCACACCGTGCTGCACAACATGGTGGTCGGCATCCTGCTGATCCTCGCGATCCAGTGGCTGTTCCTCGGCAACCTGCGCTCGGCGCTGATCGTCGTGGCGACGATCCCCTTCGCCCTGTTCTTCGCCGTCGTCATCCTGGTGGCGCGCGACGAGTCCGCCAACCTGCTCTCGGTCGGCGCGCTCGATTTCGGCCTCATCGTCGACGGCACCGTCATCATGGTCGAGGCGATCTTCCGGCGGCTCTCCGGCCACGGCATCCCCGGCTATCCGCCGCCGGGGCTCGACGCGAAATCGGGGCGCATCGCGCTGGCCGCGGGCGATGTCAGCCGCTCGATCTTCTTCGCGGCGGCGATCATCGTCACCGGCTTCCTGCCGCTCTTCACGCTGACCGGCGTCGAGGGCCACATCTTCGGGCCGATGGCGACGACCTACGCCTACGCGCTGCTGGGCGGCCTGATCGCCACCTTCACGGTCACGCCCGCGCTGGCAGCCTACCTTCTCCCGGCGCAGATCGAGGAGAAGGAGACGATCCTCGTGCGCGTCCTCGACCGGCTCTACCGCCCGGCGGTGCGCGCCGCGATCGGTGCCCGGCTCGTCACGGTGGCCTGTGTCGCGCTGATCGCCGTCGGCGTCGGGCTGGCCGCGCGCAACCTCGGCTCGGAATTCCTGCCCAAGCTCGAAGAGGGCAACCTCTGGGTCCGCGCCACCATGCCGGCGACGATCTCGCTCCGGGAGAGCAACACCTACGTCAACGACATGCGCCGGATCATCGCCTCGCTGCCCGAGGTCGAGCGCGTGGTCTCGCAGCACGGGCGCCCGGACGACGGCACCGACGCGGCCGGCTTCTTCAACGCCGAGTTCTTCGCCCCGATGAAGCCCCTCGACCAGTGGCGCCCCGGCGTCGACAAGGAGAAGCTCACCGAGGAGATGCTGCACAAGCTCCAGACGGCCTTCCCCGGCGTCGACTTCAACCTGTCGCAATATCTTCAGGACAACGTCGCCGAGGCGGTCTCCGGCATCAAGGGCGAGAACTCGTTCAAGATCTTCGGACCCGACCTGCAGACCCTGACCGACAGCGCAAAAAGCGTGATGAAGGTGCTCTCGACGATCCGCGGCGTCGAGGATCTGGCGGTGTTCCAGTCGCTCGGCCAGCCGACCATCGAGATCGACGTGGACCGGGTGCGGGCCGCCCGCTACGGCCTGACGCCGGGCGACATCAACACCACCGTGCGCACCGCCATCGGCGGCGACTCGGCCGGCGACCTCTACGACCCCGGCTCCGAGCGGCACTACCCGATCATGGTGCGCCTCGCGCCCCAGTTCCGCCAGAGCATCGAGGCGATCGCCAACCTGCGCATCGCCGGCCAGAGCCCGGCCAACGGCGCCCCCGTGCAGTTCCCCCTGAGCGCGGTGGCGAAGGTCCAGCTCGTCTCCGGCCCCGCCTACATCTACCGCGAGGCGCAGGAGCGCTACCTGCCGGTGAAGTTCTCCGTGCGCGGGCGCGACCTCGGCAGCACCATCGAGGAGGCGCGCGCCCGCGTCGCCAACGAGGTGAAGCTGCCGCCGGGCTACCGGCTGGAGCTGGTGGGCGAGTTCAACAACATGAAAGGCGCGATCGCCCGCCTCTCCGTGACCGTCCCGGTCGCCATCGGCATCATCGCGATCCTGCTGTTCATGAACTTCTCGTCGGTGATCGATTCGCTGCTGGCGCTCAGCGTGATCCCGATGGCGATGGCCGGCGGTATCCTGGCGCTCTCGCTAACCGGCACCTCGTTCAGCGTCTCGGCGGCGATCGGCTTCATCGCGCTGCTCGGCATCGCCGTGATGGACGGCATCATCGTGCTCTCCTCCTACAACGGCCTCCTGGCCGCGGGCGTGGAGCGCGTGCCGGCGATGCTGCGCACCTGCTACACGCAGATGCGGCCGGTGGTGATGACCTGCGTCGTGGCCGGCGTCGGCCTGCTGCCGGCGGCCTTCTCGGAGGGCGTCGGCTCGCAGGTGCAGAAGCCCCTGGCGCTGGTGGTGGTGGGTGGCATGGCGCTCGCGCCCCTGCTGATCCTGCTCGTGCTGCCGGTGCTGATCCTGACCTTCTCGCGCCGCAAGCCCGCTGCGCATTCGGAGGCCGCGGACCAGGTCGCCGCTGCGCAGGCGCATGCCGGGGCGCATTGAGGCGCATTGAGGAGAGGACGGAGGGTTCTATCCCTCCGTCAGCACCTTTTCCCGCGCCGCCGAGACCAAGAACGCACTGCGGGTGACGCCCCGCTCCCGCGCGGCCTCGTCGATCATGGCGAGCGCCGCGGCATCGAGGGACAGGTTGACCCGCACCGAACGGCCCGCGTCGAGAAACAGCGGCACGCTCGCGATGACGGCTCCTGCCGCCGCTTCGGCCTCCTCGGGATCGGCCAGGATGACATCGACGGACCGTGCTTCCGGCGGTGCGATCCCCGCGGCGACACGGTCCTCCATCCACTCGCGCAGCGCCTCTGCAGCGTTCCGCAGGGTCTCATCGACCGTTTCCCCCATGGCCGTGCAGCCGGGGCAGTCGGGGAAAGCGGCACCGTAGGCGCCAGCGTCTCCGTCGATCAGTGCAATGTAGCGCGCCATCGCTTCGATCCTCAGGGCGTTCTAGGCGGACGTCAAAGCCATCCGGCCGCTTTGGCGATGTTCCGAGCCACGCCTGGCGAGAGCGTGCGATGGCGCGGCACCATGATCTTGATGCCGGCTTTGGAGGGGTGAGCGAATTTGTCGTGCTTGCCACCGCCCTCGCTCAGCCAGCCTTTGCGGATCAACCGGTCGATCACAGCCTTGGCATTGGTTTCGACCTGCGGCATCGCACCTCCGCATGTGTATTTATTTATACACGCCCGTTCAGGCGGATCGCAAGTCGCCGCCCGTCACCCCCGCCGCGTCGAACCCCGCAGCACCGTCCGCCCGCTGAGCGTCACCTTGCGCACCGGCTGGCCCGGATGCTCGATGCGCTCGAACAGCAGGCGCATCGCCTGGGTGCCGATCTCGGCCACCGGCTGCTCGATCACGGTGAGGCCGGGCTCGACCAGATCGGTCCAGGGCTCGTTGTCGAAGCCCGCGAGCGCGAGATCCGTCGGCACCGCGAGCCCGAGGCTCCGCGCCGCGCGCACCGCGCCCATCAGGATCAGGCCGTTGGAGAGGATCAGCGCCTCGGGCCGGTCGGGCAACGACAGCCAGCGCGCGGCTTCCGCCTCCGCGGCAGCGGCGTTCGGCGCCACCGAGCGGGCGAGCGGCGCGAGGTCGGAGCGGAGCATCGCCGCCGCGTAGCCGGCCTGCCGCTCCCGCGCGGTCGAACTTGTCGAGCCGAACAGGCCGCCGATCCGCCGGAACCCCTGCGCGACGAGGTGATCGACCAGGGCCGCCGCCGCCGACGCGTTGTCGAGCACCACGCTGTCATGGGCCCCGGGCAGCCCCGAGCGGTCGATGAACACCGTGGGAAAGGACAGGCTGTCGGCCTTGAGCCCGTCCGCCGTCACCCTGGTCGGCGCGAAGATCACGCCGGTGACGCGCTCCTCCTCCATCAGCCGCAGATACATCGCCTCGCGGGCCGGATCCTCGTCGGTGTTGCACAGGATCACCCGCATCCCGGCGGCGTAGGCCGCATCCTCAACCGCCCGGCTCACCGCCGTGAAGAACGGGTTGCGGATGTCGGCGACGATCAGGCCGATCGTCTGCGCCGCCTTCGAGCGCAGGCGCCGGGCCGAGAGGTTCGGCCGGTAGCCGGTGGCGCGCACCGCCGCCTCGACCTGTTCGCGGACGGCGTCGCTCACCGGGCCGCGGCCGAGCGCCCGCGAGACCGTGGCCGTCGAGACGCCCGCCATACGGGCCACATCGCGGATTCCGACGCTCATCGTTGGGGAAACGTTTTCAGCGGCATGAAGCGGTTCTGACACCCCGCATCGCGGGTGGCAAGCACAGGCGCTGCACTTTGATGCAGGGATCGCTTGACACATGTTGTGAAAACGTTTTCATTCGGAACAACAGGTCAGGCCGGCAGGCCGAAAATGACCGACGCATCCGGCGAAGTCAGCCGGAGCGCCCCGAGGTTGAGGAGAGCACGCCATGCTCGCGCTGACGCCGATCGTCTCACACCCGCGCACCGGCCCGCGGCTGCTGGTCCGCCTCGCTGCCGTCCCGGCGAGCAAGGAGGCCGCGATCCGCGAGGCCGCCGGGCTGCTGACCGCCGCCGGCTGCATCGACGGCGCCTATTGCGAGAGCATGCTGCGCCGAGAGGGCGTGGCGAACACCTATCTCGGCCACGGCGTGGTGATCCCGCACGGCATGGTCGACGACCGCCATCTGGTGCGCGAGAGCGGACTCGCTGTCCTCCAGATCCCCGGCGGCATCGAATGGCACGACGGCCAGACCGCCCACCTCGTCGTCGCTATCGCCGCGCAGTCGGACACGCACATCACCGTCCTGCGCCGCCTCACGCGCCTGATCCAGAACGAGGCACGGCTCGAACAACTCCGCACCACCGGCAGCGAGGCGGACATCGCCGCGGCGCTTTCCGAGGACGCCGCCGCGCCGGTCGCCTCCGGCCCGGCCAGCGACCTGCGCCAGCGCTTCGACTGGACCGTCGACTACCCGACCGGCCTGCATGCCCGCCCCGCCGCGCACTGGGTCGAGACCGCCCGGGCGCTCCCCGCCCGCATCCAGGTGCGCCACGGCGA
>NZ_BPRD01000448.1 GCF_022179745.1 Methylorubrum podarium | reverse complement strand
CGCTGCGCGGCCCCGGAATGACGGGTGTTTTGCCGGTAGCGGGCAATGATGCAATCGTTGGCTGCGTCACGCGAACCCGAGCTGCAACTCCGCGGACGTCGCGCCGATCTCTGACCGGCCGTCAGACCGCCGCTTCGAGAAGCTGCGACACCCGCGCGGCGAGTTCGGCCGAGGCGAAGGGCTTCGTCATCACCGGCAGACCCTCCGGGATCTGCACGGCCTCGGCGTGGCCCGTCAGCAGCAGGACCGGCACGCCGGAGAAGCGCTGCCGGATCGCCGTGGCGAGTTCGACGCCGGTCATGCCCGGCATGGCGAGGTCGGCGACCACGAGGTCGAAGCTGTGGCCCTGCTCCAGCAGGGCGAGCGCGCTGCGCCCGTCGGCGGCCTCCGTCTCGGAGTAGCCGAAATCGCTGAGGAAGGAGGCGGTGACGTGCCGGACCTCCGCGTCGTCGTCGACCACGAGGATGCGGGCCGGGCTCGCCGCCGTCGGCACCGCGGGCAGCACCTCGGCTTCCGTGCGCTCGGCGGTGCCGTCGGCGCGCGGGAGGGCGAGTTCGATCCGGGTGCCCTGCCCGACCTCGCTGGTGATGCGCAGGCGTCCGCCCGCCTGCTGAGCGAGGCCGAACACCATGGCGAGGCCGAGCCCCGTCCCCTGCCCCACCGCCTTGGTGGTGAAGAACGGCTCGCAGACCCGCTCCAGGATTTCAGGAGGAATGCCGGTGCCCTCGTCGGCGACCGTGACGACGGCGTAGGTGCCGGGCTTGAGGTCGGGATCGTCGTGGATCTCGGCGCGGCGGGTCGAGATGGTGATCGTGCCGCCGTCGGGCATCGCGTCGCGGGCATTGATGCAGAGGTTGAGCACCGCGAGTTCGAGCTGGTCGGGATCGACCTGGGCGAAGGGCATGTCGGGTTCGAGATCGCGCTCGACGCGCACGAGACTGCCGAGGCTCGAACCGAACAGCGCACTCATCCCCTCGATCAGCGCGTTCGGATCGACGGGCCGGGCATGGGCGTCGTTGGAGCGGCTGAAGCTCAGCAGCCGCTTGGTCAGGGCCGAGCCGCGCTGCGCCGCGCCGGTGGCGTTGTCCACGAGGCGCTTGACCCGCGGCTGGTCGGCGATCTTGGGGCCGACCAGTTCCAGGCTGCCGAGGATCGCGGTCAGCAGGTTGTTGAAGTCGTGAGCAATGCCGCCGGCGAGCGTGCCGAGCGCCTGCATCTTGTCGGATTGGCGCAGGCGCGCCTCGAGGCTCTTCTGCTCGGTCACGTCCCGCTCGATGGTGGCGAGATGCGTCACCTCGCCGGCCCCGCCGCGGATCGGCACGCGGATGATGTGCGACCAGCGCTCGGCGCCGAGCGCGCCGCGGGCGATCACCGTCGAGCCGGCCTCTCCGGCCGCGATCGCGCGGCGATCGACGACTTCCGCCTCGCGGGCCTCGGGGGTGTCGGCGATCTCGATCTCGGTGCGGCCGAGGCTCGCCTCGACCGTGCCGCCGACGAGGCCGGCCTTGCGGGCGTTGAGGCGCACGAAGCGCCCCGTCGCGTCCTTGAAGGAGATCGCCTCCTCGGCGTGATCCAGGAGGCCGCGCAAAAGGGCGCGCTCGGTGGTGAGATCCCGGCCGAGGCGGTGGCGCTCGTAGGCGTTGCGCACGGTGGCGCGCAGCAGGGTCGGGTCCCAGGGCTTGGCGACGTAGCCGATGATGCCGCCGCGGTTGAGCGCGGCGATCACCGCCGAGATGTCGGCGTAGCCGGTGAGCAGGATCGCCTGCGCTTCGTGGGGCTACGTCGCCAAGCCCTGGGACCCGACCCTGCTGCGCGCCACCGTGCGCAACGCCTACGAGCGCCACCGCCTCGGCCGGGATCTCACCACCG
>NZ_BPRD01000447.1 GCF_022179745.1 Methylorubrum podarium | reverse complement strand
GCGGCCGGCGACGCGGCGACGGAGGGCCATCTGTCCGACGCGCTCGTGCAGGCCTGCCGAAACCCCGGCTACCAGCTTCTCACGCTCGGCTTCTTCACCTGCGGCTTCCAGCTCGCCTTCATCGCGACGCACCTGCCAGGCTACCTCTCCCTCTGCCACATGCCGGCGGGCCTGAGCGCGACGGCGCTCGCCCTGATCGGCCTCTTCAACATGGCGGGAAGCTGGGGCTGCGGCTGGCTCGGCGGCCGCTTCCGTCAGCAGCACGTCCTCGGATGGCTCTACCTGATCCGCGGCGTCGTGATCGGGGCCTTCGCCCTGGCGCCGAAGTCCGAAGCCGTCGTCGTGCTCTTCGCCGCCGCCATGGGCCTGACCTGGCTCGGCACCGTTCCGCTGACGAGCGGTCTCGTGGCGAAGGTGTTCGGGGTCCGCCATCTCGGCACGCTCTTCGGCATCGTCTTCCTGAGCCACCAGATCGGATCGTTCCTCGGCGCGTGGCTCGGGGGCGTGGTTCTCGATGCGACCGGTTCCTACGGTCCGGTCTGGGCCGCCACGGCGCTCGCGGGCCTGGTCGCCGCCCTGCTCCACTTCCCGATCGACGACCGGCCGGTCCCCGCCGCGCCGCCCGTGCCGGTGCGAGCGTGACGGCGCCGGTGATCGACGCCCCCGGCGCCGTCGGACGCGTCCTCGCCGAGGCGGTCGCGATCCGGTGCCGGGACGGCTACCTGCTGCACGGCCACCTCTGGCGCGCCGACCCGCGGCGGGCGCCGTTCCCGGGCATGGTCGTCGTCAACCCGGCCACCGGGGTCCTTGCGCGCTCCTACCACGCCTTCGCACGCTTCCTCGCCGGGCACGGGTTCGAGGTTCTGACCTACGACTACCGGGGAATCGGCGCATCCCGACCGGCCACCCTGAAGGCGTGCGGCATCCGCTGGCGGGATTGGGGCGAGCTCGACTTCGATGCCGTCGTCAGATGGGCGCACGGGTGCCGGGGCGGGCCGCTCTCCGTCGTGGGACACAGCATCGGCGGCTTCCTTCCCGGCTTCGCGGAGGCCGCCGACCGCGTGGACCGTTTCCTCACCGTCGGCGCCCAGTTCGCCTACTGGCCCGACTACGCCGCCGGCAGCCGGCTCCGCATGGTGGCGAAGTGGCATCTCGCGATGCCGGCCGTGACGGCCCTCGCGGGCTACTTCCCGGGGCGCCGCCTCGGCTGGCTCGAGGATCTCCCGGCCGGCGTGGCGTACGAGTGGGGTTTCCGTCGTGCCCGGATGGAGCTGAGCTATCCGCCGGGCCAGCGCGCGGCGATCCTCGCCCGCTTCGCGGCCGTCGAAGCCCCGATCCTCGCCATCGCGACGACGGACGACGCGTTCGGGACGCCGTCGGCGATCCGGCGGGGGCTCGACTATTATACCGGCAGTCCGCGGACGCAGGTCCAGCTGACGCCGGCCGCGCTGGGGATGGCGGCGATCGGCCATTTCGGCCTGTTCCAGGCTCGCCGGAGCGGCACGTTCTGGACGGATGCGCTGGACTGGCTGCGCGGCGGCAGGAATCCCTGGCCGGACGCGGTCGTCCATCCCCCGCCACCCGGCCGCCGCAAAACGGAGTGTTCGCGATGACCACCGACTCACCGGCCATCTGCGCCGCCGACGCCCCGGTCCGGGTCAAGCGGAGCAGCTATCCCGAGCCCTTCGCCTCGCGGATGGAGGGGCGGATCAAGCAGCCGCTGGGCGACCTCTTCGGCCTCCGGAATTTCGGGGTCAACCTCACGCGATTGCGGCCGGGCGCGGTGTCGGCCCTCCACCACCGCCACGCGTGCCAGGACGAGTTCATCTACGTCCTCGAAGGCGCGCCGAC
>NZ_BPRD01000446.1 GCF_022179745.1 Methylorubrum podarium | reverse complement strand
GCCGCGGCGGCGGCGAGCGCCGCCCCCAGCGTCATCTCGGCGGAATGCGCGTATCCGGCCCGGTCGAGGGCCATGGCGGCGGAAGCGATCGTCAGCGCGATGCCGGCGGGAACAAGATGCGAGGCAGAGGCGTTCATACCTCTCGCTCTACACGATCTCGCTTGCGCGGGGATGACCCCGGCGCCGCGGCGCGCCGACAAAATCGCGCGAGGTGGGCGCTTCCCAGACACCCTGCCCCGGAACGCGAAAGGCCGCCCCGTTGCCGGAGCGGCCTTGAAACAAATGCGAAGGAAGGACCGCGAAGGCTTACTTGATCTTGGCTTCCTTGAACTCGACGTGCTTGCGCGCGACCGGGTCATACTTCTTCATGACCATCTTCTCGGTCTGCGTGCGGGAGTTCTTCTTCGTGACGTAGAAGTAGCCCGTATCGGCGGTCGAGACGAGGCGGATCTTGACGGTAACGGCCTTGGCCATGGCTGGGCGCTCCTAAAGCGGGTTCGGGGGCGATTCGCTGGTGGCGCGCCAGCGCGGGCGAAACGCAAAAGGCCGGGAAGCCCCGGCCGAATTCCGGCGCGGTCAATGCCCGATGGGGGCCGCTTCGTCAAGCCACGCGCCGTCTCGTGGGCTCACCGCGGCGGGTAGGTGTGGCCGTCGGCCGGGAAGCGGCCGGCCTGCACCTCTTCGGCGTAGGCGCGCACCGCTTCCTCGATATGGGCGCGCAGCGAGCCGTAGCTCTTGACGAATTTCGGCACCCGGTCGCTCAGGCCCAGCATGTCCTCGAGCACGAGGATCTGCCCGTCGCAGGCCGCGGTGGCGCCGATGCCGATGGTCGCCGCACGGATCGCGGGATCGGTGGCGATGGCCCGCGCCACCGGCTCGACGATGCCCTCCATGACGATGGCGAAGGCGCCCGCGTCGCTGATCGCGCGGGCATCCGCCCGCAGCCGGTCCTCGTCGCCGGCCCCGTGCCCCTGCACCTTGAAGCCGCCCATGGTGTTCACGGATTGCGGGGTGAGGCCGATATGGCCCATCACCGGCACGCCCCGCTCGGTCAGGAAGGCGACCGTCTCGGCGAAGCGGGCGCCGCCTTCGAGCTTGACCGCCCCGGCGCCCGTCTCCTTGAGGACGCGGGCGGCGTTGAGGAAGGCCTGCTCGCGGCTCGCCTCGTAGGAGCCGAACGGCATGTCGACCACGACCAGGGCGCGCGAGGTCCCGCGCATCACCGCCTGGGCCTGGAGGATCATCATCTCCAGGGTCACCGGCAGGGTCGATTCCATCCCGTGCATGACCATGCCGAGGGAATCGCCGACGAGGACGAAGTCGCAATAGGCGTCGACGATGCCCGCGGTGTGCGCGTGATAGGCGGTCAGCGAGATGATCTTGCGCCCCTCGGCCTTGCGCTTGATCAGATCGACCGCCTGGAGGCGACGGGTGTGAACGACCTGCGACATGGCTCGTGATCCGGACGGCTCGCATTCCCGGTGCGCCCGGCGGACCGGGCGCGGCGTACGGAACGCCTCTATAGGCCCGTTCGCGCCGCCTCGCAGGGGGCCTCTGGGCGGGTTCCGATGGATCTGACGGGAAGTGTTACCCGGAGGGGCCTGCCTTCTCCTGCTGCGGTGGCGCTTCAGCCCCTTCACGCCGCGGCCACCGAAAGCGGTGGCCGGCAACCGACGTTCCATGGACTCCGGTCGTCCCGCCTGCCCGTTTGCCGGGCGTTTCCTCCCTAGACTTCGAACCGCCTCCGGGTTCGCCGTTTTTCCGCCACATCCCGACGGGAGTCAATGGCACAGCCTGGGATCGAGGCATTTGAGATTGCTCGAAATTTAGACGCCGGAGCCGGGTGGTCCGAATCGTGGCAGCTTTGTGTCAGAGAGCCTTTTCGAGGAGCTGCTCGATCCATTCCGGCTGGGTCTCGCCGACCGAGCGGGCCACCTCGGTCCTGCCCTTGTAGAGGATGAGCGTGCTCTGCATCTGCGCTCCGAACCGGCGCACGAGGTCGCGCTGAGCGTCGAAATCGATCGTGAAGACGGCGAAATCCTTGAAGCGCGGATCGGCGGCGAGCGCCGCCAGGATCGGCTTCTGCGCCCGGCAGATCGGGCACCAGGGCGCCGAGATCTGCACGAGGACCGGGCGCCCCTCTTGTTGCGCCGTCTCGAAGGCCGCCGCGTCGTAGGCGACGGGCTCGGCGGCGTGTCCGACCGCCGGCAGGTTGCCGGCAAACAGCGCGGCGGCGAGGAGGAGGAGGATGTGGCGGCGGGTCGTCATCGGGTGATCCTCCTGAGGCCGGATGAGGCCGGCCCCTCGCCTGCCCCTCGTCAGCGCTGGGCGGCGCGCCCGTTGCCGGATTCGGCCCAGGCCGGATCGGGCTTGGCGACGGCGGTGTCGTGGTCGTCCTGCCAGCCCTCGACCCCGAGGGGGAACCAGTAGACGCGGCTGTAGCCCGCCGCGACCAGCCGCTTGCCGGCGTTCCAGCTGCCCCAGCATTCCGGCCGGCAGAAGGTGACGACGGGTTTGGCCCTGTCGCCGCCGGTCAGCTCGGCGACCCGCCGCAGGAAGGCCTCCTCCTTCTCGGGCGGAAGCGGCGCGCCGCCGGCACCCGGCATCCAGACCGCGCCGGGGATCGAGCGGTGCGTCGGCAGCCAGGGCCGGTCGGCGGGCAGCCCCGCCGGCCGGTGGTCGGCGAGCACCACGTCGATGAGGACGGGCTTGTCCGGCAGCAGCGCTTCGAGCCCCTTCAGATCGACCACGGTCGCGCCCTTGAGGGTCGCCGGGGTGTAGCCCCGCGGCGGCCCGGTATAGAGCCCGTCCGGCTCCGGCACGTTGACCGGCGAGTCGGCCGGGCCGGCCGCACCGAGCAGGAGCCCGAGGGCCGTGACGGCCGCGGCCCCGGCGATCGCCCGCATCCGCCGCTCCCCCGGCATCAGTTGCTCGCGGAGGGAAGCGGGAAGCTGTGCTCCCAGCGTCCGCCCTGGTTGTCGGAGGCGACGACCTTGATCGGCCCCCGGATGTCGGGCCGCAGCGCGAAGTTGATGACCGGGTTCGAGGCGATCGAGATGTCGCCGTCGAGGTGGAACACCAGCGTGTCGCCCGCCGTCACGTCGACCTTCTCGATGTAGCGCGCGGGCGTGTAGTCGCGGGTGACCTGGTTCATCTGCATGCCCGAAAAGTTCGGGTGGCGGATCATCAGCGTCGCTTCGATCGGCTTGCCGGACTGGGCCTCGCCGGCGAACTTCAGGCGCATCTCGCCCATGCCCTTCATCGCCTCCTCGTCGCTCATCCCCATCGGTGCCGAGCAGCCGCCGGACGCCTTGACGAACTTGGCGGATTCGAGGAGCCGGCCGTCCCTGGTCTCCACCACGGCGTGGACGTTGGTGTAGTTGTTCACCCGCACCCGCATCTTGATCTCGCCCGGATCGGCAGCCGGACCGAAGGTGAAGTGTGCCGCGTAGGGCGAGGGGTTGTCGTCAATGATGAAGTAGAGGCCCTTGACGTTGTCCTTGTCGGCGAGCGTCAGGCCGATCGGCACGAGCGCGGCGTCGAGGGCGCGGACGGGGGCGTCGATCTTCACCGCGCTCTCGCTCGCCTCGACCTTCCGGTCGCCCAGGATCGACGTCTTGATCTCGGACCAGCGGGCGGCGCGCTCCTCGTCGGTGTCGGTGGCGCCGGCCATGACCGGGACGGGCGCGAAGGCCGCCGCGGACAGGCTGAGGCCGAGGGCGAACATCAGGCGTTTCATGGTCGGTCTCCTTCCCGGAAGGCCCTGACGTGAGGGCGTCGTCATTCCCACTCGAGTTCCTGGTAGGCCTGGGTGACGTTGCGGCCGTTATAGGTGTCGAACAGGGCCCAGTTGTCCCGCTCGCCCTGCGCCACCGTCCGCACCGCTTTCTCGATCGGCACGCCGGAGGCGACCGCCTCGCGGGTCCCGTCGCGGAGTGCCGAGAGATAACGCGTGAGATCGGCGGAAGCGGGTGCGAAGGCGACCCGCGTCGGCCCGTGGCCCGGCACCGCGTCGGCGGCCCCCGTCGCCTTCAGCCGCTCGATCTCCTTGAACCAGCCGAGCAGGCTTCCGTCGAGGGAGGGGATGCGGCCGACGAACAGAAGATCGGCCGGGAACAGGAGCCCGCTGCCGCTGTCGAGCATCGAGAGATCGCAGGTCGTGTGCGCGCTGCCGTGGGCGGTGAGCCGGAGGGTGCGGTCGCCGAGGTCGATCTCCGCCCCGTCCTTAACCTCCATCGTCGGGTAGACGACCTCGCCCGCCTTGTCGGCGCCGAGGATCTCGGCCAGACGCTGGCGGTAGAAGTCGCCGCGGGCATCGAGCGCGCCGCGCAGGGCGGCGTGGCCGACGAAGGTCGGGTTGTCGCCGCGGAAGGCGGCGGCGCCGAAGACGTGGTCGGGATGCACGTGGGTGAGCATCACGTAGCGGATCGGCTTGTCGGTGCGCCGGGCGATCTCCCGGCGCAGCCACTGCCCGTCCGCGAGGCTGCCGCCGGATTCGGTGACGAGCACGCCGTCGCGCCCGACGATGAAGCCGATATTGGCGATGCCGTCGGCGTTCTCCGGGGTCGCCTCCGCGTCGGGTCCGCGCCGGATGAAGACGCCCGGTGCGACCTCCTCCGTCGACAGCGCGTCGACCGCGAAGCCGGGCCGCGGCAGGCAGCACAGGCACAGCCCGCCGAACAGGGCCGCGCGACGGGTGACGGCGGCTCTCAACGCCCGCCCCCGCTCGGATCGAGGCCCTGGCACGACCGTGCCGCCATCTGCCGCTTCCTCCCGGCGAATTTATCGATATCTTGCAAACCATCTAGTAGGTAGATTTTTCGGGCGTCAAGTGCCACCCTCGCGAAACGGCCGGCGCCGTCGCGATGACGTGATCGGCAAGCGGGACGGACCAAAGGCGGACCATGAGAGACACGCGCGCATCGCTCCTCAGCGAGGCCGAGATCCTGGTGCGCGGCCGGGGCTATTCGGGCTTCAGCTACGCCGACCTCGCCGAGGCGGTCGGCATCCGCAAGGCGAGCATCCACCACCATTTCCGCACCAAGGAGGCGCTCGCCCAGGCGCTGATCGAGGCCTATGACGCGCGCTACGACGCGGCGCTCGACGCGATCTCGGGGGCGACCGGCGACGGGGTCGCCCGGATCGAGGCCTATGGCCGGCTCTATCTCGGCGGGGTCGAGCAGGGGCTCGGCTGCCTGTGCGCCGCGCTCGCCGTCGAGCTGGAGACGCTGCCCGAGGCTTTGCGCCGGGCCATCACCGCCTTCTTCGACAAGCACATCGCCTGGCTCGCCGGCGTCATCGAGGAGGGCCGGCTCGACGGCAGCGTCCGCGCCGGCCTCGATCCGCAGGCCCATGCCCGGATGATCCTGGCGACCCTTGAGGGGGCGCTTCTGCTGGAGCGCTTCCTCGCCGGGCCGGAGGGATTCGGGCGGACCCTGGCCGCCCTGAGTGAGGGGCTGCGGCCGGCGGGCAAGTCCTGATAATCTGCGGCGGAAGGAGCGCTCCATGGACAGGACGGACGCCATCAACCGCCTGCGCGACAGCGCCGACGCCGTGCGTACCATGGGCGCCACCTCGCTCTACTTGTTCGGCTCCACGGCCCGGGGCGAGGCGCGCTCCGACAGCGACCTCGATCTCTTCATCGACGACGATCCCGGCAGCCGCTTCAACGCCTTCGACCTCGTCGGCATCAAGCTGCTGCTGGAAGACCGGCTCGGAACCGCGATCGACATCACCACCCGCGACGGCCTTCATCCCCGGCTGCGCGACGGCATCGAAGCCTCTGCGCTCCGCGTGTTCTGATGGCCCGGCGCGCCTTCGGGTCCGGCTCGCTTGTCAGCGCCCCGGACTGACGAACGCGGGGGAAGAGGCACCGCGTTCGTCAACCCGACATCACAGAACCGGGGCGCGGACCGGCGACCTTCCATCCGCCCCCGATGATACAATATGACAGCCTGACATCCCGTCACCGAACGAGTTGCCCAGGCCCTCCATGTCCGACGCCTCCCCCCTCGCCGCATCCTCCCAGAAGATCCCGGTGACGGTGCTCACCGGCTATCTCGGAGCGGGCAAGACGACGCTGCTCAACCGCATCCTCACCGAACAGCACGGCAAGCGCTACGCCGTGATCGTCAACGAGTTCGGCGAGATCGGCATCGACAACGACCTCGTGGTCGGCGCCGACGAGGAAGTGTTCGAGATGAACAACGGCTGCGTCTGTTGCACCGTGCGCGGCGACCTGATCCGCATCATGGACGGGCTGGTGAAGCGCCGCGGCAAGTTCGACGCGATCATCGTCGAGACCACCGGGCTCGCCGACCCCGCCCCCGTCGCCCAGACCTTCTTCGTCGATCAGGATGTCGGCGAGGCCGCCCGGCTCGACGCGGTGGTGACGGTGGCCGACGCCAAGTGGCTCACCGACCGGCTCGCCGACGCGCCCGAGGCCAAGAACCAGATCGCCTTCGCCGACGTGATCCTGCTCAACAAGGCCGACCTCGTCTCGGGGGAGGACCTCGACCGGGTCGAGGGCCAGATCCGCGCGATCAACCCCTACGCCAAGGTCCACCGCACCGAGCGCTGCGCGATCCCGCTCGATCAGGTGCTCGACCGCAACGCCTTCGACCTCTCGCGCATCCTCGACGTGGAGCCCGACTTCCTGGAGGAGGGCCACCACCATCACCACGACGAGCAGATGCAGTCGGTCTCGGCCCGGATCGACGGCCCGGTCGATCCGGAAAAGTTCATGCCCTGGATCTCGAACCTGACCCAGGTTCAGGGGCCGGACATCCTGCGCTGCAAGGGCATCGTCGCCTTTCCCGACGAGCCCAAGCGCTTCGTCTTCCAGGGCGTGCACATGATCCTCGACGGCGACGTCCAGGGGGAGTGGGGTGCCGACGAGCCGCGCGTCTCCCGCGTCGTGTTCATCGGCCGCAACCTCGACCCGGACGCGATCCGCGAGGGTTTTTACGCCTGCAAGGTGTGAAGCGGCGCCCCGGGAAACGCGCACCACAAAAAAAGCCGCCCCTGCGGGGCGGCCCTCTCATGACCGATCGCCGGCGCGCCGACGTTCGGGACGATGCTCAGCAGCGGTTGCCGCCCGCGGTCTGGCCGTACTGCTTGACCGGGAAGTTCTGCTGGTTGGCGTTGCCTTCCGCGGCCGAGCTCATCGGGCAGGACGCGTGGAACGGGCTGTCATGGACGCCGAGGGGCGCAGTCCAGCCGGACGCCAGCGGCACCGGGCGCGCGTCGATGGCGCTGTAGGCCAGGGCGGACGTGACGGGGGCGGCACCGAGCACGAGGGCGGCCACAGCAGCGGCAAGACGGTTCTTCACACGTTTCTCCGATTTTCCGTTCATGAAAGTCCGGCCTTGCGGACTTGCTTCAGACTTGCTTCGTCTTCGATGAACTGAATATGGGAACGCCTGTCCCGCAGCGACGTGCCGGGGCGCACGGGATAGACGGGATTAAATCTGCGGCCGGTCTTTCGGTTCTTTGCTGACGTCGATCGAGCCGTCCCGGCGGATGGTCGGGACAGCGCATCGGAGGGCGCGGGGACCGGAACCATGACGCGCCACATCGGACGCACCGTCCGGACCGATGCGACAAATGCGCCGCGTGCTGGCCGTCGGAATGGAAATGGCGAGCCGTATCCGGCTCTCGCTCGACCGATGTCAGGTCTATCCTTCGGTCGATTCCGCATCCTGACGTGAACAGAGTCCGCTCCGGCCCCCGGGTTGTTGGTTAAACCGCAACCTTTCGGTGGTTCGATCGGGCCGGTTGAAGGCTCCGCAATCCTGCCGGAGGCCGCGTCGAGCGGCTCGGGCGGGTGGCGTGCGCGGCGCCCCGCGAGAGTTCGAGTTCGCCGATGTCTTCCACGACAGCCGCGCTGACAGGCGCGACGGCCGCCGCGTCGGGCTCGCCGTGGGCCGCGGGCGCCTGGGGCCGCGTCCCCGTCCTCCGAGCGGTCCAGGGGCTGGCGACCGGGCTGCACGCGGCCTTCATCTTCTTCGCCTGCTTCGCCTTCTCGGACGCCTCGCCCTACGACCTCGTGGCGATCCCGACGATCGTGCTGTGGCTAGCCCTCGGCATCCGCCTCCACAGGGGCGCAATGCCCCTCGTGTTCCTGCTTCTCGCCTATCTCGCGGCCATCGGGGTCGCGCTGCTGCCCTACCTCAACGAGCCGCTGTCGGTGACGTGGACGGTGCAGCTCGCCTACCTCACGGTGACCTGCATCTTCTTCGCGATGCTCTACGCCGACGACACGCGCTCGCGCATCGAGGTCGCGCTCAAGGCCTATACGGCGAGCTGCGTGCTCTCGGCCGCCCTCGGCGTCGTCGGCTACCTGCAGATCCTCGGCATCGAGGACCTGTTCTACAAGTACGGCCGGGCCTCGGGCACCTTCCAGGACCCGAACGTGTTCGGCTCCTTCCTGACCCTCGGCGCGCTCTACCTGATCCACGGCCTTCTCTCCGGCTCGACCCGCTGGCCGCTCCTGTCCCTGGCCAGCCTCGTCGTGGTGATGGCCGGCATCTTCCTGTCCTTCTCCCGCGGATCCTGGGGCGGCACGGTGGTGGCGGTCGCCGTGATGGTCGGGGCGCTCTACGTGACGAGTCGCTCGCGGGCCCTGCGGCGGCGGATCGTGACGCTCGGCCTCGTCACGGTCGGCTTCGGCGCGGTCGCCCTCGCGGGACTGCTCTCGATCGACAGCGTCGCCCA
>NZ_BPRD01000445.1 GCF_022179745.1 Methylorubrum podarium | reverse complement strand
TATCTGGTATACCAGATACCAGTGTGCGGTGCGATATACGCTGCATCGCAACGCACCAACGGACCTGCCCGCCATGATCGCCCTCGTCATTCTCGCCACCGCCGCCGCCAACGTGATCCTCGTCGCGCTGCTGGCCGAGCGCTTCGGCATCGAGGGAAGCGCGCATGCCTCGGCCGGCGAGTTGGTCAGCCTCCAGGCCGCCGACCGCGCTCCCGCCTCGGCCGTCACCTATACGCTGGCCAACGAGAACACCGTCGCCGCGACCAAGATCGCCGCGTAACACTCCGTCCGACGAGGCCCTGACCGGGCCGTCTCAGCCGATCGAGCCGCCCCGACCGCGAACCGGTCCGGGCGGCTTTTTCGTCGGCGCGCTCCGCATTGGCGGGGAGAGAGTGTCCGCCCTTTCCGGCGATCGCTTCAGCTTTCGTCCCGCGCCGTCATTGCGAGGCGAAGCCGAAGCAATCCAGGGCGCGACCCCTCCGGAAATGCCGCGCCCTGGATCGCCACGGCTTCGCCTCGCGATGACGGGGGATGTCTCACAGCCGCCAGTCGATCGGCGCGCGGCCATGGGCTTCGAGCCACGCATTCGCCCGGTCGAACGGCCGCGAGCCCGGAAAGTCGCGGGCGCGGTTGAGCGGGGAGGGGTGGCCGGAGGCGACGATGCCGTGGCGGCGCGTGTCGATCAGCGCCTCGCGGGCCCGGGCCTGGGCGCCCCAGAGCAGGAACACCGCCGGCGCGGCGTGTTCGGAGACGGCGGCCACCGCCTCGTCGGTGAGCTGGGCCCAGCCGAACCGCAGATGCGCGCCGGCCTTGCCCGCTTCCACGGTGAGCGCCGAATTCAGCAGCAGCACCCCGCGCTCGGCCCAGGGCGTGAGGTCGCCGGTGGAGAGGTCGGGCTTGCCGCCCTCGGGGGCGAGCTCGGCCAGGATCACCTTGAGCGAGGCCGGCAGGCGGCGTCCTCCCACGTAGGAGAAGGCGAGCCCGTTGGCGTCGCCCGGCGTGGGGTAGGGGTCCTGGCCGAGGATCACCGCCTTCACCGCGGGCAGGGGCGTCAGCGTCAGCGCGCGGAAGATCGCCGCGGGCTCCGGCAGCACCGTCGCCCCGGCGGCGACGCGGTCATCGACCCGCTTCGCGACCCGGTCCGCGGCGCCCTCCCGGAAGAAGGGCAGGTCGAGCCAGGGGGAGCCGCCGGCGCGAAACGCGGCGAGCGCGGCCTCGACGGGTCCGGTCATCGGCGGTTCCCTCTCACGGCAGCACCCGGATCCGCCCCCCGGTCTCCGCCGGGAGCGGCGAGCGGGCGCGGATATAGGCCATCACCTCGTTGGCCAGCAGCCGTCCGTCGGTGCCGCCGATCAGGACCCGGCCCCTGGCCAGCATCCCGTAATCGTTGCCGCCGTCCAGCATGAAGTTGTTGGCCGCGACGCGATAGGTGCGGGCCGGGTCGAGGGCCGCGCCGCCGACGGTCGCGGACGCGACGCGCCGGCCGGGCGGCGCGGTCGGGTCCAGCGTGACCTCGATTCCGGAGATCTGCAGGAAGCGGCCGGAGGGGCGGCCGAGATCGCGATACCCGTTCTCCAGCGCCGCGCCCAAGGTCGCCCCGTCGATCGCCACGAGCACGGTGGTGTTGCCGAAGGGCAATTCCGAGAGAATGTCGCGCCGGGTGAGCGCGGTGCCGGCCGGGTAGAGCCGGTCGCCGCGGATGCCGCCGCCGTTCATCAGGCCGATCTCGGCGCCGGTCCCCGCCCGCACCGCGTCGGCGACGAGATCGCCGAAGCTCGCTTCCCGCGCCCGCACCATCCCGATCCGGCTGTCGAGGGCGCCGTCCGTCGTGCCGATCACGACGTCGAGCTCCCGCGACAGCTCGCCCCCGAGGCGCCGCACCACCGCCGACGTCTCCGGGTCGGGCGTCACCTCCGCGGTGTCGTGGATGCGGAAGGCGGCGCGCCAGCGCACGCCGCCGGCCTTCGACGGATCCTTCGACGGATCCTTTGACAGATCCTTGGGCGTGACGAAGACGTCGATCGCCGTGACGTAGTGGGCGTCGTGGCTCGACTCGACCAGGACCGTCTGCCCGTCGTCGTGGACGAGGAGATCGTGGTCGTGGCCCGAGAGCAGGATGTCGACGAGGCGCGCCCGCACGATCGCGTCGTCGGTGGGCCGCGCCGTGTGGGCGACGCCGACGATCATCTGCGCGCCGGCCCGGCGCAGGGCGTCCGCCTCGCGGGCGAGCGTCTCGATCTCGGGGCCGAAGCGTAAGGTCCCGGACTGCGATTTCTCCGGCGTCGATTGCAGGGCGATGCCGACGAGGCCGACGCGCACGCCGCCGAGGGTGATCAGCCGCGCATCCTCGATTCCGGGAAGCTGCTGGCCGTCTCCCCCGCGCAGGTTGGCGGCGAGGAACGGGAAGCGCGCCTCCCGCCGGCGCTCGGCGAAGACGGCCGGGCCGAAATCGAATTCGTGGTTGCCCGGCACGAACACGTCCGGCGGCGCCAGGTTCAGGAGCTCGACGATGTGCGCGCCCCGGTCGAAGCCCGACATCAGCGAGGGCGAGAAGCAGTCGCCGGCATGGGCGTAGAGCAGCGGCACGCCGCGGGCGCGCTCGGCTTTGACCACCGCGTTGAGCCGGGCGAAGCCGCCGCGCCCCTCCGCCTCGTCCATCGCGTAGATGTCGTTGACGAGGAGCAGGGTGAAGGTCGGCGTCGCCGCGAGCGCCGCCCCGGTGCCGGCCGCGAGAAGACCCGCGCCGAGACCGGCGACGGTTTGCCGACGGGTCGGACGCATCGCCGGCTCAGCGCTTGGTGGGCCCGTCCTTGGTGACCCCATCCTTGGAGAGCGCGTCCTTGGCGAGGCCGTCCCGCACCGCCTTGGCGTTGCGCCGGAGCGCCGGCAGGATCCACGCGCCCGAGGCGAAGTAGAGCCCCGCCGACATCGGCTTCAGGTCGACGGCGAGCCGGTCGGCGAGCCCGGGATTCTTCAGCGGCACGGCGGGCGCGTCGGTCTTGCGGTAGACCACCGTGGTGTCCTCGCGCCAGTACTCGGCATGCGGCACCAGCCCGGCGCGGCGGGCGAGCAGGTCGAAGGTCTCGCGCACGTAGCCGTGGACATGGGCGAAGTGGAAGCGCTCGTGCGGCGGCTTGCCGGTGGCGGCCATGTTCGGCACCGCGGCGTAGAGGATGCCGTCGGGCTTCAGCCAGCGGGCGAGCCGCTCCATCGTCTCGGCCGGGTTGCGCAGGTGCTCCAGCACGTGGTGCGTCGAGATCACGTCGAAATGGCCGGCGGGGAAGCGATCCGGCGCCTCGGCCTCGTCGAGCACCTCGACGCCGTGATGCGCGCGGGCATAGGCCGCGTAGTCGCGCCCCGGCTCGACGCCGATCACCTCGCAGCCGCGGCTCTTGGCTTCCGCCAGGAACTCGCCGGACCCGGAGCCGAAATCGAGCAGCTGCGCCCCGGCCTTCAGCTTCGGCGCCAGCAGGTCGGCGCGGAACTTGGCCTCGCGGGCGGAGCGGTTGAGGTGGTGGCGCGGCGGCCCGCCGGCGAAGGCGAGCTGGTAGTCGGCCCGGTAGGCGCTCGCGTAATACGCGGCCAGCTCGTCCGGCGTCGGCATCGGATCGGTGCGGATCAGGCCGCACTGGGTGCAGGCGATCGAGCGCAGGGTCTTGAGCCGCCGGTCGGTCTCGGCCACGGTGACGGCGTCGCGGCATCCGCACAGGTTGCACGCGGCCGGCGCTCCCTCGTAGGGGTAGCCGGTGAACGGCACGAAGTGCTTCAGGAAGTAGCGGGGGGACGGCATGTCGCGCTGGCCTCCGGAGCGATTTCGGGCAAAGGGTTTGCGTGAGATACGGGCCGCCCTCTCGGATGAGAGTCTTGGCCTTGGAAAGCCGCCTGCTCTAGATCGAACGGCCGGCCCGCACAACCGGATCGCTTGCCGCCGTGAGCTTGCCGCCATGAGGCCGCGTTGAGGAAGGCGGGACGCCCGTGACCGGAAACCCGATGAACGAACGCGTCGAACCTGACACTCTCCTGCGGGATCCCTTGCGCGACCCCCTGCGCGACCCCTTGCGCAATCCCGTGCCGGTCGCGCCCACCGCCCTGCCGCCCGACCACCCCGCGGTGAGGACGGGCCGCGTCGGCGTGCTGCTGATGAATCTCGGCACCCCCGAGGGGACGAGCTACTGGCCGATGCGCCGCTACCTCAAGGAGTTCCTCTCCGATCGCCGGGTCATCGAGGTGCCGCGGCTGATCTGGTGGCCGCTCCTCAACCTGATCATCCTGACCAAGCGCCCGGGGCCGAAGGGCCGCGACTACGCCAGCATCTGGAACAACGCGCTCGACGAGGGACCGCTCAAGACCATCACCCGCGGCCAGTGCGAGAAGCTGCAGGCGGCGATGGGCGATTCCGTCGTGGTCGATTGGGCGATGCGCTACGGCAAGCCGGAGGTGAGCCTGCGCATCCAGGCGCTTCTGGACCAGGGTTGCGACCGCATCCTCCTGGTGCCGCTCTACCCGCAATACGCGGCGGCGACCTCCGCCACCGCCTGCGATCAGGCCTTCAAGGCGCTGATGCAGATGCGCTGGCAGCCGTCCGTCCGGGTTTCGCCGCCCTACCACGACGATCCCGTCTACATCGAGGCGATGGCCCGATCGATCCGCGAGGGTCTGGCCAAGCTCGACTTCGAGCCGGAGGTGATCCTCACCTCGTTCCACGGCGTGCCGAAGAGCTACCTGCTCAAGGGCGATCCCTACCATTGCCAGTGCCTCAAGACTGGCCGGCTGATCCGCGAGGCGATGGGCTACAGCCCCGAGCAGATGCGGGTGACCTTCCAGTCGCGCTTCGGCAACGAGGAATGGCTCAAGCCCTACACCGACGAGACGGTGCAGGCTCTGGCCAAGTCCGGCGTCAAGCGCATGGCGATCGTGGCGCCGGGCTTCACCGCCGATTGCCTGGAGACGCTGGAGGAACTCGACGGCGAGAACCGCCACTATTTCGAGGAGAACGGCGGCGAGCAGTTCGCCTACATTCCCTGCCTCAACGACACCGATCTCGGCATGCGCGTGATCGAGCACGTGGTGCGGCGGGAATTGCAGGGCTGGGTCTGACCGGGCGGTCGGACTTTGGCATTGGAGCGACCCGCTTGCGGTTACTTCTCTGGCTCATCACTGCCGTCATTCCGGGGCCGCGCAGCGGAACCCGGAATCCATCCGTGATGATGCGTGGCTCAGCGTGGCCTCACGGGTAGATTGCAGGCCTCCGGCGCGCGCCTTCGGATCCGGGTCCGCTCGTCAGCGCCCCGGAATGACGGGCGTCTCAACGACCTGCGAATCCCGCTTGGTTGCTGCCGGAGGGGTCGCCACGATCCCACGCCGCCATTCGCCATGCCCTCGATCCGCCCCACCATCGCCCTAACGTTGCCTTGCGCCCCCTCGGAACGCATGCTAGGCGACAGCCGCGCCGCGGGGAGACCGTTCAAGGCCTTCCGTGCCCGGTGCAATTCCAATCCCCACGGACTTTGAGTCGCCGCCGTCACGAGGCGGGCGCAAGGGACCGGCGGGCAAGGATAAGAGAGAGCGACGGGTGGCGCAGAACGGTTCCGAGGGTCCCCTGCTGGCCGGTGTGGCGGGTCGCTACGCGTTGGCCCTGTACGAGCTGGCCCGCGACGAGGGTCAGGTCGACGACGTCGCCAAGAACCTCGACGCGTTCGACGCGCTCTACAAGGAAAGCGCGGATCTCCGCCGCCTCGTGAAGAGCCCGGCCTTCTCGGCCGAGGAGCAGACGGCCGCCGTCGGTGCCCTGCTCGACCGCGCCGGCATCGCGGGGCTCGCCGCCAACTTCATCAAGCTCGCGGCCGCCAACCGCCGCCTTTTCGCCCTGCCGGACATGATCCGCGCCTATCGCGAGAAGGTGCGCGAGGCCAAGGGCATCGTCCGCGCCGAGGTCCGCGTCGCCGAAAAGCCCTCGGACGCGGTGATCGAGGAGATCAAGGCCTCGCTCTTGGCGACGTCGCGCAGCGAGGCCTTGATCTCC
>NZ_BPRD01000444.1 GCF_022179745.1 Methylorubrum podarium | reverse complement strand
GGCGGGCCGCCCGCTGCACGGCCACGCCACCCCGATCCGGCACGGGGGCGAGCGGCTGTTCGAGGGGCTGCCGCAGCCGATGCAGGTCGGGCGCTACCACTCGCTGATCGTGGCGCCGACGCCGGAGATGGAGCGCCACCTCACGGTCGACGCCGCCTCGGGGGAGGGCGAGGTCATGGCGCTCTCGCATCGCAGCCACCCGACCTGGGGCATCCAGTTCCACCCGGAATCGGTGCTGACCGAGAACGGCCACGCGCTGTTCGCCAACTTCCTGAAGGGCGCCCGCGCATGGCGCGAGGCGGGTGCGCCGGAGCGGACGGACGGGCGGACGGACAGGCTCGCCGATGCTGTGGTCTGACGGGCGGCTGGTCGAGGGCGGCACCCTCCCCTTCGCCATGGGCGACCGCGGCCTGCTGCTCGGCGACGGGGTGTTCGACACGGCGCTCGGACTTCAGGGCCAGGTCGCGTTCGAGGCCGCCCATGTCGCTCGCCTCGCCGCCGCCGCGGAGGCGCTCGGCATCCCCGTCGAGCGGGCGCGGATCGTCGAGGCGATGCGCGCGCTCGCCGCCACCGCGCCGCTCGCGGCGATCCGCACCACCCTGACCCGCGGCCCCGGCCCGCGCGGGCTCGCGCCGCCCCCCGAGCCGGCGCCGTTCCTGTTCGGCAGCGCCGCGCCGGCCCGCGCCGCCCTGTTCTTCGCGCCCCTGCGGCTGACCTTCACGTCGATCGCCCGCAACGACAGCTCGCCGGCCGCGCGCCTCAAGACGCTCGGCTATCTCGACGCGGTGCTCGCCGCCCGGGACGCGCAGGCGCAAGGGTTCGACGAGGCCCTGTTCCGCAACACGAAGGGCCGCGTGGCCTGCGCCGGCACCGGCAATGTTTTCGGGGTTTTCGGAAGCACACTCGTCACGCCGCCGCTGGATGAAGGCGTCCTGCCCGGCATCGTCCGGGCCGAGATTCTTCTGCGGGTTGCCCCTGCCCTCGGGCTGGCGGTCGAGGAGCGCCCTCTCCTGCCCGCCGACCTTGAGGCCGCCGAGGCGCTGTTCGTCACCAACTCCCTGCGCCTGCTCGCGCCCGTGACGGCGCTCGGCGCGCAGGCCTACGACAGCGCCGGGCACGAGACCGTCCGACACCTCTGTGCCGCCCTGCGGGCGGCGGTAGCCGCGGATTGCGGAGTCGGGCCGGAGGCGCTCGACCCGTGATCCGGTGATCCCGGGATCTCAGACGAGCGCGCTGCTCGCGACCCGCCCGACCCCTGCCCGCTCCATCTCGGCCCAGGCCCGGCTCAGCGAGCCGTCGAGGTCGATGCCCCGCACGGCGTCCTCGACCACGGTCACGTCGAACCCGGCCCGGCGGGCGTCGAGGGCGGTCCAGAGCACGCAGAAATCGGTGGCGAGGCCGGCGAGGAACAGGCGGGTCAGGCCGCGCTCGGCGAGGTAGCCGGCGAGACCGGTGCGGGTCCGGCGGTCGGCCTCGAGGAAGGCCGAGTAGCTGTCGATGCCGGGGTGACACCCTTTGCGGATCACCAGCTCGGCCCGCTCCGCCCGCAGCTCCGCGGCCAGCTCGGCGCCGCGGGTGCCCTGCACGCAGTGTTCCGGCCAGAGCACCTGTTCGCCGTAATGCAAGGCCGCGGTGTCGAAGGGCGCCCTGCCCGGATGGCTTCCGTGGAAGGAGGCGTGGCCGGGCGGGTGCCAGTCCTGGGTCAGGATCACGTGGGGCGCACGCGCCGCCAGCCGGTTGATCGGGGCGATCACCGCATCGCCGTCGGGCACGGCGAGGGCCCCGCCGGGCAGGAAATCGTTCTGCACGTCGATGACGAGCAGAACGTCGGTTTCCGTCAGTCTCATCGCCAAATCCCGGGATCCGAGGGACAAGTCCCTTGGTGGGTCCGGGCAAAGCCCGGAATCCTTGTATACGGTGATCCTGCGATCACGGCGTCATCACCGTCGTGCCGGTCGTCTGCCGCCCGGCGAGGTCGCGGTGAACCTGGGCCGCGTCGGCGAGCTTGGCCCGGGAATGGATCGGGATCTTGACCGCCCCGCTCGCGACCACCTCGAACAGCTCGGCGGCGTTGGCGTCGAGGCTCTCGCGGGTGGCGATGTGGGTGAACAGGGTCGGGCGGGTGGCGAAGAGCGAGCCCTTGGCGGCGAGGATGCCGATGTCGAAGGCGTCGATCGGCCCGGAGGACGAGCCGAAGCTCGCGAAGATGCCGAAGGGCCGCAGGCAGTCGAGGGAGGCGGGGAAGGTCGCCTTGCCGACGCCGTCATAGACCACCGGCACGCCCTTGCCGCCCGTGATCTCGCGCACGCGTGCGGAAAAGTCTTCGTCGCGGTAGAGGATGACGTGGTCGCAGCCGTGTTCTTTCGCGAGCGCCGCCTTCTCCTGCGAGCCGACGGTGCCGATCACCGTGGCGCCGAGATGCTTGGCCCATTGCGTGGCGATGAGGCCGACGCCGCCCGCGGCGGCGTGGAACAGGATCGTGTCGCCGGGCTGCACCCGGTAGGTCCGGCGCAGCAGGTACTGCGCGGTGAGGCCCTTCAGCATCATCGCCGCGGCGGTCTCGTCGGAGATCGAATCCGGCACGTGGACGACGCCCTTGGTGTCGACCACGACCTCCTCGGCATAGGTGCCGGTGGCACCCGCATAGGCGACGCGCTCGCCGACCCGGAAATCGGTCACGCCCTCGCCGAGCGCGTCGACCACGCCCGCGCCCTCCTTGCCGAGGGTGAAGGGGAGCGAGGGCGCCTTGTAGGCGCCGGAGCGGAAGTAGATGTCGATGAAGTTGACGCCGATGGCGGTCTGGCGGACGCGGATCTGGCCCGGCCCCGGCTCGGGCGAGGGCACGTCCTCGTAGACCATCGCCTCCGGCCCACCGTAGGCGTGCACCCGGATCGCCTTCATCGCGCTCTCCCACCCGTTTCCATCTCGAATGACGGGCGAGATATCGGTTCCGCGGGGCGAGGCAAGGGTTCCGGGGCGCTTATGCCCGGAGCACACCGGCTCGACGCGCGTCCGGCGCGGCGTCCCCGCTACGCCTCCCGGACCGCGACCTGCATGCCCATGCCCGACAGACAGCGCTCGATGCGCTGCGTGAGCTCGGGCGTCAGCTCGCGCACGTGGACGTGCAGGGTCCCGGTATCCTCCGGGCGCACGGTGACCCGGTAGCGCAGCCCCTCATCCTCCATCTGGCGCAGCAGGTTGCCGCTCGCCGTGGTCATCGCGGTGATATGCTGCTCGACGAGTTCGGGCTTCATCATCCGCGACCACTCCGCCCGCTGCCCGTATCGCTTCGCCGGGACGCGGCGGCGCCGTCCTCGCGCGGCGTCCGGACGTTCTGGACCGGCGGGAACAGCCGCGCGAGCCCGCGCGCCACGCCCGAGAGCACGGGGTCGAAGGCGGAGTCGAGCCGTGTCCGTTCGGACTCCGGCTGCGAGGTGATGAATGGCTTCATGGAACGCCCCCTCGGACGTCAATGATCGTTCGGACCCTTCGAGAGTGCGGCGAGAGCGCGCAGTTCTCTCAACATAGGTCGGCAATGCGGTGGGCGGGATTTGGTTTCATTTCCGTCCGATCCGCCCCGCCCGGAGTCCCGGCCACCGCGCCGGCGCTCGCTGCACGTCGCCCACCGCCGCTGCGCCACCGACTCTACGCCACCGACTTTGCGCCGCACTTGACCCCGCGCCGGCCGCACCTCTGTAGAAAGTTGGCCCCCGATCTTCGCGTCGCGGGCGGTTCTGAAGGAGTCTCCCGTCGTGACGGTCCCGGTGCAGACCTCTCCCGCCGGCCCCTCCCCCGCTGTCTCGCCGCCGCGCTTCGCGGTGGCGGTGGTGGGGGCCGGGGCGGCGGGACTCGCCGCC
>NZ_BPRD01000443.1 GCF_022179745.1 Methylorubrum podarium | reverse complement strand
GGCGACGCAGAACGCGGGCGTAGCTCAGTCGGTTAGAGTGCCGGCCTGTCACGCCGGAGGTCGCGGGTTCGAGCCCCGTCGCCCGCGCCACGGATCCCGTGTCGATCCGAAAACCTCCTTCCCGATCCGCATCGACGATACGGCCGAACCGATGGCTTTGTCGGCCTCGCTCGTCGCGTGGCGGCGATGCCACAGATGCCGGCTTCGATCGGCGCCGGGATCGGTCCGCCGCGGTTTCGCCGCAGCTGCCGCGGAATCGGGCGCCTTCCCGTGGCTGTCTCACCGCTTCCGATGCCGAACCTGCGCCTCTCCGCCGCCGCGACGCTGATCGCCCTGACGCTCGCCGGCTGCGGCGGATCTCCCGTCCTCGATGCGGGGATGCCGACGCTGCCGGTCATCCTCGACGAGCAGGCGGCCGCGGCCGCGATCTCCCGCTATCGGGCGCAGCACGGGCTCGGTCCGGTCTCGCTCGATCCCAGCCTGATCACCGCGGCCTCGTTCCAGGCGCAGGCCAATGCGCGGGCCGGACGGCTCAGCCACGAGATCGCCGGCAGCTTCGACAGCCGCATGGCGGGGGCCGGCTTCGGCAGGCGCTACGCCTCCGAGAACCTGAGTGCGGGCTCGGAGACCTTCGAGCAGGTGCTCGCCCGCTGGAAGGCCTCGCCCGAGCACAATCGCAACATGCTGATGCCGCAGTTGCGCCGCGTCGGCATCGCCCGGGTCGATGCGCCGGCGACGCGCTACAAGCGGTTCTGGGCGCTGGTGATGGCGGGCGATTGAGGCCGACGGCCCGAGCCGCGAGGGGCTGGGCCGCCGACGGCACCGGACCTCGTCTTACTGGACCTGGGCGAGCAGCGGCTCCATGCGCTTCTGCGTCAGCTTGTTGTGCTGGACGCTCTTGGCCGCCTCGAGGTTGTCGCGCTTGTCGCCGACCACGACGAGGGCGACCATGCCCATCATGTAGTGCGGCGAGCATTTGAAGCCGTAGACGCCCTCCTTGTCGAACTTGACCACGGTCTCCTGCCCCACGGCCGACTTCACGTAGTCCGCGCCCTCCGGCGCCATGCCCTTGATGGTCTCGACGTTGTGCCCCTTGTCGGTGGGCACGAACTTGATGCTGTCGCCGGGCTTCAGCCGCACCAAGGCGGGGTCGAACACCATCATCCCGCCCGGCCCGCTGTTCAGCATCTTGACCGAAACTTCGTCGGCCGCCGCCGGCAGGGCGACGGCGAGAGCGGCGGCGACGACCAAGGCCCTGAAGATCATCATTCGTTTCCTCGGAATAATTCTGAAGATCATCGACCGTTTTTGTCGATTTTCGTTGAATATAGACTCTCGATCGATCCATCAAACCGATATTTACTTGCAAAATTGAATAATTACACTTCGAGATACGCTGTCGATCCCGCCGGCGGGAGGATGGGCCGGGCGGCCCTTTCAAACCCGCGCGGCTGCGTGTAAACGCGGGGCTTGACGATCATCCCAGCGCCTGCGCCCCCTTGGCACCGCCCGCGAACCGGCGGCGCGCGAGGGCGAGCGCGCGCGAACTCGCTTCAAGGCGCTCAATGCCGAAACGCACCGACATCTCTTCCATTCTCATCATCGGTGCGGGGCCCATCATCATCGGGCAGGCCTGCGAATTCGATTATTCCGGCACCCAGGCCTGCAAGGCCCTGCGCGAAGAGGGCTACCGGATCGTCCTGGTGAACTCGAACCCGGCGACGATCATGACCGATCCGGACATGGCCGACGCCACCTATGTCGAGCCGATCACCCCGGAGGTCGTCGCCAAGATCATCGAGAAGGAGCGGCCCGACGCCCTCCTGCCGACCATGGGCGGACAGACCGCGCTCAACTGCGCGCTGTCGCTGAAGCGCATGGGCGTGCTGGAAAAGTTCGGCGTGCAGATGATCGGCGCCACGGCGGAAGCCATCGACAAGGCGGAGGACCGCAACCTCTTCCGCGACGCGATGACCAAGATCGGTCTCGAGACGCCGAAATCCGCGCTCGCCAACGCCTCCGCCGCCAAGAAGGCCGACCGCGACCGCTACCTCGCCGAGAAGGCGCGCATCGAGGGCGCGCAGTCGGACCCGGCCGCCCGCGAGACGGCGCTCGCCGAGTTCGAGCGGCAGTGGAGCGGGGGCGAGGGCGACCGGCGGCGGCGCTACATCGAGCACGCGCTCGGCCAGGCACTGATCGCGCTCGCCGAAGTCGGCCTGCCGGCGATCATCCGCCCCTCCTTCACCATGGGCGGCACCGGCGGCGGCATCGCCTACAACCGCGAGGAATTCCTGGAGATCGTCGAGCGCGGTATCGACGCCTCGCCGACCAACGAGGTGCTGATCGAGGAGAGCGTGCTCGGCTGGAAGGAGTACGAGATGGAGGTCGTCCGTGATCGTGCGGACAACTGCATCATCGTCTGCTCCATCGAGAACGTCGATCCGATGGGCGTCCACACGGGCGACTCGATCACCGTCGCCCCGGCGCTGACGCTCACCGACAAGGAATATCAGGTGATGCGCGACGCCTCCCTCGCCGTTCTGCGCGAGATCGGCGTCGAGACCGGCGGCTCGAACGTGCAGTTCGCCATCGACCCGGCCACGGGCCGGATGATCGTGATCGAGATGAACCCGCGCGTCTCGCGCTCCTCCGCGCTCGCCTCGAAGGCCACCGGCTTCCCGATCGCCAAGGTCGCGGCCAAGCTCGCCGTCGGCTACACGCTCGACGAGATCGCCAACGACATCACCGGCGGCGCGACCCCGGCCTCGTTCGAGCCGACGATCGACTACGTCGTCACCAAGATCCCGCGCTTCGCCTTCGAAAAGTTCCCCGGCGCCGAGCCGACGCTGACCACCGCCATGAAGTCGGTGGGCGAGGCCATGGCGATCGGCCGCTGCTTCGCGGAATCCCTGCAGAAGGCGCTGCGCTCGCTTGAAACCGGCCTCACCGGCCTCGACGAGATCGAGATCGAGGGGCTCGGCAAGGGCGACGACCACAACGCCATCAAGGCCGCCCTCGGCACCCCGACCCCGGACCGCCTGCTCAAGGTCGCCCAGGCGATGCGCCTCGGGATCAGCCACGAGGAGATCCACGCCTCCTGCAAGATCGACCCGTGGTTCCTGGAGCAGCTCCAGGCCATCGTCGATCTGGAGAACCGGGTGAAGGCGCACGGCCTGCCGACGACCGCGGGCGCCTTCCGCCAGCTCAAGGCGGCCGGCTTCTCCGACGCGCGGCTCGCCGTGCTCGTCAACACCGAGGAAGAGGCCGTGCGCGCCACCCGCCGGGCTCTCGGCGTGCGCCCGGTCTTCAAGCGGATCGATACCTGCGCCGCCGAGTTCAAGGCGCCGACCGCCTACATGTACTCGACCTACGTCGCGCCGTTCGCCGGCCAAACCGCCGACGAGGCGTATCCGTCGGACAAGAAGAAGGTCATCATCCTCGGCGGCGGCCCCAACCGGATCGGCCAGGGCATCGAGTTCGACTATTGCTGCTGCCACGCCTGCTTCGCGCTGACGGAAGCCGGCTACGAGACCATCATGGTCAACTGCAACCCGGAGACGGTCTCGACCGACTACGATACCTCCGACCGCCTCTATTTCGAGCCGCTGACGGCCGAGGACGTGCTGGAGATCGTCGAGACCGAGCGGCAGGCGGGCACGCTCCACGGCGTGATCGTGCAGTTCGGCGGCCAGACGCCGCTCAAGCTCGCCCGAGCGCTGGAGGGCGCCGGGGTGCCGATCCTCGGCACCTCGCCCGACGCCATCGACCTCGCCGAGGACCGCGACCAGTTCAAGCGGCTGCTGGACAAGCTCGGCCTCAAGCAGCCCAAGAACGGCATCGCCTTCTCGGTGGAGCAGAGCCGGCTGGTGGCGGCCGAACTCGGCCTGCCCTTCGTGGTGCGCCCGAGCTACGTGCTGGGCGGCCGCGCCATGGCGATCATCCGCGACGAGGCGCAGTTCGCCGAGTACCTGCTCGGCACGCTGCCGAGCCTGATCCCCTCCGACGTCAAGGCGCGCTACCCCAACGACAAGACGGGGCAGATCAACACGGTGCTGGGCAAGAACCCGCTCCTGTTCGACCGCTACCTCTCGGACGCGACCGAGGTCGATGTCGACGCGGTCTGCGACGGCGAGACCGTGTTCATCGCCGGCATCATGGAGCACATCGAGGAGGCGGGCATCCATTCGGGCGATTCCGCCTGTTCGCTGCCGCCCCGCTCGCTGACTCCCGAGATCCTCTCCGAGCTGGAGCGCCAGACCAAGGCGATGGCGCTGGCCCTCAAGGTCGGCGGCCTGATGAACGTGCAGTACGCGATCAAGGACGGCACGATCTACGTGCTGGAGGTGAACCCGCGCGCCTCGCGCACGGTGCCCTTCGTCGCCAAGGTGATCGGCGAGCCGATCGCCAAGATCGCGGCGCGGATCATGGCCGGCGAACGGCTCGACGCCTTCGGCCTCAAGCCGAAGCAGCTCGACCACATCGCGGTGAAGGAGGCGGTGTTCCCCTTCGCCCGCTTCCCCGGCGTGGACGTGCTGCTCGGGCCGGAGATGCGCTCCACCGGCGAGGTGATCGGGCTGGATGCTGGCTTCGGCGTGGCCTTCGCCAAGAGCCAGCTCGGCTCGGGGACCGCGGTGCCGCGCACCGGCACGGTGTTCGTCTCCGTGCGCGACGACGACAAGCCGCGGGTGCTGCCGACCATCCGGCTGCTCTCCGACCTCGGCTTCACCATCCTCGCGACCGGCGGCACGCAGCGCTACCTGGCGGATGAGGGTATCCCGACCCAGCGCATCAACAAGGTGCTGGAGGGCCGGCCCCACATCGTCGACTCGATCAAGAACGGCGATATCGCGCTCGTGATCAACACGACGGAGGGGGCCGGCGCCCTGTCCGACTCGCGCTCGCTCCGGCGGGCGGCCCTCTTGCATAAAGTGCCGTACTACACCACTCTCGCCGGTGCGATGGCGGCGGCCGAGGGGATCAAGGCCTATCTCGAAGGCGATCTCCAGGTGCGTGCCTTGCAGGAATACTTCGCGGCCTAAATCAACGTTCGTGTGCCGGGTGGCCCGCCGCGCGGAGGCGGGCGGCCCGGGGCCACACATCGAGAGCCGTTATCCCGGCCCGGAAGGAGCGTTCGCTCCGGCCGGGCCTCTTCATTGTGGCGCGAGACCATGAGCATCGACAAGCTTCCCATCACGGCACGCGGCTACGCAGCCCTCGAGGAGGAGCTGAAGCAGCGCCAGCAGGTGGAACGTCCCCGGATCATCCAGGCGATCTCCGAGGCCCGCGCGCTCGGCGACCTGTCCGAGAATGCCGAGTATCACGCCGCCAAGGAGGCCCAGTCCCACAACGAGGGCCGGGTGCTCGAACTCGAGAGCATGATCGCGCGCGCCGAGATCATCGACACCTCGAAGCTGTCCGGCTCCAAGATCAAGTTCGGCGCCCGCGTGAAGCTGTTGGACGAGGACACCGAGGAGGAGAAGACCTACCAGCTCGTCGGCGAGCCGGAGGCGGATGTGCGCGAGGGCCGCGTCTCGATCTCCTCGCCCATCGCCCGCGCCCTGATCGGCAAGGCCGTCGGCGACACGGTGGAGGTCACGACGCCGGGCGGCGGCAAGTCCTACGAGGTCGTCGCCGTCGAGTGGGGAGCCTGATCCCCTTGCGCGCCGCCGGCCTCGCGGCCCTGCTCGGCCTCCTCGCCGGGATCGCTCCCGCCCCGGCGCAGGAGTTCGACCGGTTCGGCAGCATCGCCGTCGATGTGCGGCCGTTGCAGGCCTATGCCCGGGGCCCGCAGACGGACGCGCTGCAGGCGGACCTGACCGAGGCGCTGCGGCGCAGCTTTGCCGACCGCATGGTGCGCGGCGGCCCGACCCTGGTGGTGCGCGTGAGCGGCCTCTCGCTCACCCCCTATGCCGGCGGCGAGGGTTTCGGCCGCGGCGGCAGCCTCGGCGGCGGCGGCTCGACCGACTACCTCGACGGCGAGGCGCTGCTGGTCGGGCGCGGGGGCGAGATCCTCGCGCGCCACCCGCAGCTCTCGGCCCTGCCCGCGAGCTCCGGCGGCGCGTGGTACGATCCGGCCTCCGAGCGGCGGCGGGTGGCAGCCTTGGCCGAGCACTACGCGCAGTGGCTGCGGCGGAGACTTCCGGCCCAGTAGGCCGGGGTTCAGAGGACCGGAAGTTTGCGTCGCGTGAACGAACAAGGGCCGGTGAAGGCGGACGGCAGCGGACCGCCGGAACTCGCGCGGGCCCGCGC
>NZ_BPRD01000442.1 GCF_022179745.1 Methylorubrum podarium | reverse complement strand
TCGCGGCCGCCGTCGCGGGGCATGGCTGGGCGAGCCAGGTCACGGCCAATCCCGCCACCCATCCGCTGCTGATGCGGGCGGCGGTCCAGACGGCGATCCTGCTGGCGCGTGCGCGCAAAGCCCGGACCGTCGCCAGGAAGGACCGCACCGTCCCGCCGGCCGAGCGATGAGGCGCTGACGTCGCGGCATGGTCAGGCGCCGGTACCGGCACGGCCCTGATCCTCCATATCCGGCGCGACCTGCCCATAATTCAGCACGGAGACGAGCGTCACGCCACCGACCACGTTGCCGAGCAGCGTCGGCACGAAGAAGCCGGTGACGTATGTCGCGATATCGATCTCGCCGGTGGCAACGAGGTAATAGGCGTCGACCGATCCGGCGACGATGTGGGCGAGGCCGCACATCGAGACGAGCCACGTCATCAGGATGATGATGAAGGGCGCCGCCGAGCCCGAGGCCGGCAGGATCCACACCATCAGCGCGATCAGCCAGCCCGCGAACACGGCCTTGATCACCGTGGTCCAGAACGGGTCCTCGATGGTGTGGCGGCTGATGGCGGCGAATGCCTCCCGCACCTCCGGCTTGAACGCGTCGGTATGGGCCAGCACCGAGGCGATGACGATGGTCGCCAGGATGTTGGCGACGAGCACGATGGTCCACAGCCGCACGACCCGCAGCAGCGCGCCGAAGGTGCGTTCGGTCAGGAGCGGCAGGATCGGTGTGACGGTGTTCTCCGTGAAGAGCTGCTGACGGCCGAGAACGACGATGAGGAAGCCGATCGAGTAGCCCATGCTCACGACGAGATCGGCCCAGGGCTCGTGCGGCAGATGTCCCTTCAGGACGCCGGGCACGATCAGCGAAAAGCCCATGGTGAGCCCGGCGGCGAAGCCCGACAGGGAGAGCGCCAGCGTCGTGCGGCGCATCTCCTCCTCGCCCTCGCGGCGGATGATCTCATGCAGGATCAGCGCGTCCGGGCGATGCGCCTTCTCGACCTGGGCGTCGTCCTTCTCCCGGGTATGGGCACCGTGGGTCTTCGGGTCCTCCTGCCTGCGAGTGTCTTGGGACATGCGGCCCTCGGTGGTCGTCTGGTCGCAGCCCAACGTACGGCAGCGCTTGCGCGCTCCCGGCATCTGGAAATTTATTTCACCAGATCGTGAAGGGTCGATCGGCTGCGGCGTGCCTACGCCCGAAGCCCCGCGAGCAGCGCCTCCACCGCGGCCCGTGCCGCCGCCACCGCCCCGGCGTCGCGACCGCGCACGACGATGCGATTACGGAATCCCTCCGGCGTCATCGAGGGATAGGAACCGATCGAGACGTCGGCATGCGCCGCGGCGATCGCGCCGAGGCCGCCGGCGAAGTTGCCCTCGGGGATCGCGCCGGCCTCGATCGTCTCGGAAATGACCGGAGCGTTCGAGGTCAATGTCGGCCGGATCTCGTCGAGCATGGCCTGCATGATCTGCGGCACGCCGGCCATGACGTAGACGTTGCCGATGCGGAAACCCGGCGCCTTCGAGACCGGGTTGGCGATCAGGTCGGCCCCGTCGGGGATGCGGGCCATGCGCAGGCGGGCCTCGTTGAGGTCTTCCGGCCGGTGCCGCTCCAGCAGCATGGCGCGCGCCCGCGGATCGACGTCGATGCCGACGCCGAAGGCCTCCGCCACGCTGTCGGCGGTGATGTCGTCGTGGGTCGGGCCGATGCCGCCGGAGGTGAACAGGTAGGTGTAGCGCGCCCGCAGCGCGTTCACCGCGGCGACGATCTCCGCCTTCACGTCCGGCACGATGCGCACCTCGCGCAGGTCCACGCCGATCTCGGTCAGCATGTCTGCGATCGTGCCGATGTTCTTGTCCTTGGTCCGGCCCGAGAGGATCTCGTCGCCGATGACGAGGATGGCGGCGGTGACGTCGGGACTTTGGGACATGGAGCCTCGGGGGCGGGGAACGGGGTGGAAGCTAGGGCGCGGATGCGCGAAAGCGAAAGCCCGACCCGCTCCCCACGGCCGCGATGCGTTTCCCCACTCCCCTGATCGAAGGGCGCCTCGTGCGGCGCTACAAGCGGTTCCTCGCCGACGTGACGCTGGCCGACGGCACGCTGGTCACGGCGCATTGCGCCAATCCCGGCGCGATGCTGGGGCTCAACGCGGACGGGTTCCGCG
>NZ_BPRD01000441.1 GCF_022179745.1 Methylorubrum podarium | reverse complement strand
CGCCCTGATCGGGCTCGCCCGCGATGCCGGGTTCGGCCCCTGGCCGCGCCGCCCGCTCGATGCCCGCGACCTCGTCATCGCCGCCCTGCTGCTGACGGCTGCCGCGCTGCCGCACCTCCTGCTCGTGGCCGCGCGCCTGCGGCCGCGGCGGGCGGCCTGAGCACGGACAACCCGGTCGATGTCTTCCGCAAGGCGGGCCGGTGTGGGTTGATCGAACGCGCCGGAAACGCTTAAGCCACAACGGGAAGCGGCGGCGTCGGCGGGAGGCCGGCCCTCATAAGCCGCGTGCCACAGGGCAGGAGGGATGAGGATGGCGCAGGACCGGAGCGCGGAGCGCCCTTGGCTGGCCGCCTATCCCCCCGGCATTCCCGCCGACATCGACGTCGACTCGGTCGGCACCGTGGTCGATCTGTTCGACCGCAGCGTCCTGCGCTTCGCCGAGCGCCCGGCCGTCACCTGCTTCGGCGCGAGCCTGCGCTACCGCGAGGTCGGCGCCGCGGCGCAGGCGGTGGCGGCGTGGCTCGCCGCCAACGGCTACGGCAAGGCGGGCCGGGCGAGCGAGGCGGGCGCGGAGAGGATCGGCGACCGCGTCGCGGTGATGATGCCCAACGTCCCGGCCTGTCCGGTGACGCTGCTCGGCGTGCTGGTGGCGGGCTGCACCGTCGTCAACGTCAACCCGCTCTACACCCCGCGCGAGCTCGCCGCGCAGGTCAACGATTCCGGCGCCCGCGTCCTCTTCGTGCTCGAGAATTTCTGCCACACGGTCGCGCAGGCGCTGCCGCAGATGCCGAGCCTGGAGCGGATCGTCGTGGCGGGGCCGGGCGATCTGCTCGGGCTGAAGGGGCGGATCGTCGATTTCGTGTCGCGGCGGGTGAAGCGGGCGGTGCCGCCCTACGCCCTGCCGGCCGAGCGGACCCTGCGGTTCGAGGCGGTGGTGCGGGCGGGCCGGGGCCTCAAGCGGCCCCCGGTCCTGATCGAGCCCGGCGACGTCGCCTTCCTGCAATATACCGGCGGCACCACCGGCATCGCCAAGGCGGCGATGCTGACCCACCGCAACGTCATGGCCAATATCGAGCAGAGCCGGGCGTGGTTCCGCGGCTCGGCGGAGGACGGCGACGGGCGCGTGGCGGTGACGGCGCTGCCGCTCTACCACATCTTCGCGCTGACCGCCTGCTTCCTGTTCTTCTTCCGGCTCGGCGGCTGCTGCCTGCTGATCCCCAACCCGCGCGACCTCGACGGCTTCGTGAAGACCCTGAGCCGCACCCGCTTCACCAACTTCGCCGGCGTCAACACGCTGTTCAACGCGCTGAACAACCACCCGAAGATCGGCACGGTCGATTTCTCCAAGGTGGAATACGTGGTCGGCGGCGGCATGGCGGTGCAGTCGGCGGTGGCCGCCCGCTGGAAGGCGATCACCGGCCAGACCATCCTCGAAGGCTACGGCCTGTCGGAGACCTCGCCCGTGGTCAGCGTCAACCCGCTCGGGCTCGCCGACTGGACCGGGACGATCGGCTATCCCTTGCCCTCGACCGAGGTGACGATCCGCGCCGAGGACGGCACGGTGCTGCCCTTCGGCGTGCCAGGGGAGTTGTGCGTGCGCGGGCCCCAGGTGATGGCGGGCTACTGGAACCGGCCCGAGGAAACGCGGGCGGCGATGACCGCCGACGGATTCTTCCGCACCGGCGACGTGGCGGTGATGACGCCGGACGGCCAGATCCGCATCGTCGACCGGATGAAGGACATGATCCTCGTCTCCGGCTTCAACGTCTACCCGAACGAGGTCGAGGACGTGCTCGCCACCCATCCGGCGGTGGTCGAGTGCGCGGTCGTCGGCGCGCCCTGCGGCGAGAGCGGCGAGATGGTCGTCGCCCACGTGGTGCTGCGCGATCCCTCGGTGGAGCCGGACGCCCTCCGGGCGCATGCCCGCGCGAGCCTCACCGGCTACAAGGTGCCCCGCCGGATCGTGATCCAGGACAGCCTGCCGAAGACCAATGTCGGCAAGGTGCTGCGCCGGGCGCTGCGGGAGGAGGGGAGGGCGGACGTCTGAGGCGGCGATCCGACGGGATGGCCGCTCGGCCGCGAAAGCCGACCTTCGCCCCGTCGCTCGCGCACAGCGCGATCGGACAGCGCCCGGACCACGTCTCTCAGCGCCCGCCGTCGAGCACTCCACGACGAACGACCCAGTGTGACACTGCGACGGCAGCGGCTGGATGCCCTCCCTCAAGCCCGAGCGGCGCGGTGCCATCGTCGGCATCTGCAGGGCGAGATTTCTGTCCGAAGCGGTGGCGTGCGACGAGCACGATCAGCTGCCTTCCGTCCCCCGCGAGAATGACGAAGCAACGCTCCCAAGCAAAATCGAGCATAAACGTCGGCCAGAACAGTAAAATTCTGGTTACATAAATTTCAATGCTCCCAACTCGCGCCCTCTCACGGACGAGCGGGTCAACATTGCTAGGATTTTGGCCATCTCGATGATTTATCAATATTACTGCGAATATTATACAATTTTATCTGGATACGCTAGATTGAATTGCAAATACATCAGGGAACATCGGTAGGATCTTACACCTCTTTGACTTGAAAAAGCTTCCCTTAAGCTGTAAATGACCTGCCCATGTGCGGCGGGCCCACTTCGTGCGGACAGCAGATCAAATTGAAAATCCCAAGGCATGAACGAGCTTTTTTGATGATTGCGAGTTTGATCCGCAGATGCTTTCGCGCGACAAAAAAAAGGAGGAATTATCAATATCGAATCATCAAAGCCAAAATGGATGCAAACTATTATATTAATAAATATGCAGACGTCGGGGGATTGCAAAAACAGGTCGGCAAATTTGATCCGGTCCGCCATTATATAAATTATGGCGCCATTGCCGGATATGACCCGCACCCACGATTCAGCACGTCATACTACATATACAACAACAGAGACGTGGCCGAAAGCGATCAAAATCCGTTTTTTCATTACATCAAACACGGCGAACACGAGGGCCGAGCTCCGAGCAAAAATTGGGATGGCCGGTCTATTTGGCAGAGTGTCGATGACAGGATCGTTACGGCATCCCCTCCCGACGATGAAGAAAGGCGTCGGATTGAGTTGGATACGATCAGAACCGAGTTCGACACCGAATTTTATATCCGCCAATACTCAGACATCGGCGCGGTGGCTTCGAGCCTCACGACTTTCGATCCAGCATCTCATTTCGCCTCTCATGGAGTGAGGAGTTGCGCGACCCCAACAGCGCATTCTCGACGGCGTACTATGTTCGGATGAATGCCGACGTGCGGGCTGCGAACATCAATCCCTTCTACCACTACGTCGCGTTCGGCCGCGGCGAGGGGCGCACGGCGCAGCCATCGATCGTTCGACGGTTCCAGCCCGTGCCCGGGTCCGCCAGCGTGCTGTTCGTCTGCCATGCCGGGCAGTTTACGGGCGCGGAGGTAATGCTGAGAGACGTCATCGAGTGGTTCGCCAACAATACCACCTACCATATCACGGTGCTCGCTCTCGAGTACGGGCCGATCTTCGAGCATTATGCAAAATTTGCTCACGTTATCGTCATCAACGGGATTGAAGACATTGCTTTTGCAGTCAAACACGGGCTCTGTGACAGAAAATACGATTATATTTATTGCAACACGATCGTAAGCGGCGACTTTGGTGAAGTTTACTCGAATTTGTTTGGAACATCTCGTCCGCCGCTGATCATGCACGTCCATGAGATGAAAGAGACAATAGCACTTTATCGAAACAACTTCGAAAGAATCAGACCGTACATATCACAATATATCGGCGCTTCGCAGCGTGTGAAAGAAGACCTGACCACTTATTTCGATGTAGATGCGGATCAAATTTCCGTTTTCGAGTCTTTCATCAGAATTTCCGCCCAAAGCACGAAAGATATCTCGATCATGCGGCGCGACGCGCGGATGCAGCTCGATCTGCCGGACGACGCATTTGTCGTCCTGGGGGCTGGATCGGTCTATCCGCGCAAGGCTCCCGACATCTTCGTTGAAACCCTCAAAATCTTGCTCGACAGATCGAGCCATCAGAATGTCATTGCCGTCTGGCTGGGCAACGGCCCAGACTACCAAGCGATCTGCGACTGGACGAGCCGGATCGGCTTGCAGGATCGGATCCGCTTCGTTGGACATAAGTCGAATGCTCGCGAGCTCATCGCGGCGGCAGATATCTTCTTTCTGCCATCACGGGAGGACCCGTTTCCCCTCGTCTGCCTCGAAGCGGCTCAGTATGCAATACCGACGGTTTACTTCAAGGGCCACAGCGGAATTGACACCTTTACGCAGGAGGACGCTGGCTTCGGCGTCGAGAGCTTCTCTGCAGAAACGGCGGCCTCGACGATCGAGATGCTAATCGCGCGCAGGGCTTCTCTGGATGACGCCGGCTTAAATGCGCGACTACGGGTCTTACGCAAGAACAGTCAGACAGCTGTGATGCCGATCCTATTTAACAAACTGCGGACTGATTATCGAATCGATCCATCGCTTTCGGTCATCATACCGAACTACAATCATGAGCGCTTCTTACCCGAACGAATCGGCTCCGTGCTGGCTCAGGACTTCATGGACATGGATGTGATCATCCTCGATGATCTGAGCACGGACAACAGCCTGTCCGTCATCGAGCGGCATACCCACGATCCACGAATCTCGGTTCACCCCAACAGCATCAGGAGCGGATCGCCGTTCCTGCAATGGAAAAAGGGCCTCTCGCTGGCACGGTCCAGCTATGTCTGGATTGCCGAGAGCGATGACAGCTGTACGACGAACTTCATTGAACATGTGTTCGCAAGTTTCGTCAAGAACGACATCAACATATCGTACTGCAAGACGATCAATATCAATGAGAACGGGGAGCGGACAACAACAACTCTCGACAACTACCTGAAAGCAGCCGCAGGCAACAAATTCGAGACGAGCTACGATAAGGACGGGCGCGAAGAGGTTGAATCCAGCATGGGATTCACCTGCACGATCGTCAACGCAAGCGCGGCGATCATGCGCAAATCGGCACTTGAACGAGCGATCGGCCTCGCCGACGACTTTAAAATGTGCGGTGACTGGATCATTTATCTCGACATGTTACGCAGTGGCGGCATCTCCTATACGGTCGAGGCGAGCAACTTCTTCCGTCGTCACGCTGGATCAGTCGTTTCGATCCTGGAAGGGAGCGATATATACTTCGATGAACGAGAAAGAATTGCTCGATATGTCGTTCGTAATTTCTACCTTCCTGTAAAAACGACCAGCCGGATCGTCCATGAGCTGGAAAAAGAATGGGATCGGTTCGCTCATATTCCAAAGGTGGGCACGAAGCAGCTCCTGTCGAAAAACCTCCGGTTGGGCTCCGGTCCAAGCAAGGACCGGCGACACCTCGCGCACATCGCCTTCTACGTGCACGGAATGATGTTCTCGCGCGGCGGGATCGAACGGCAGGCGGCGAGCATCGCCAATCACTTGAGCCGCCTCGGCCATACCGTCTTCGTCTTCTGCCGCGTCAGCGACAGCAAAGTCTGTCCCTACGAACTCGATGAACGCGTCAGCGTGATCCCGGTCTTCGACGAGGGCAGTTTGACCTCGGCGGTGGCTGCGCTGCGGGCAATGCTTGTCGATCACGGCATCGAGATCTTCATTCCGATGCTGTCGGAGTGGTTGTTCGAGCCGGTCGTCGCGGCAGCCGATGGATTGGACATCCTGAGAATCGTTTCTGAACACAACGATCCGTCCGTGATCGAAGCACAATGGTGGGACCGGAGCGGTCGGCTGCGGTGCTTCGACAAAGCTGATGCCGTTCACCTGCTCCTGGAGAAGTTCAAAGCCTCTCTCACCGATACGATCGCCGCGAGATCCGTCATCATTCCCAACGGAGTTTCGCCCGACGTCCGCGGCTTCGCAGACCTTTCGTCGGTGAAGCGCAGGATCATCGCGGTGGGCCGTCTCGCCAAGCAGAAGAATTTCCTCGCGTTGATCAGAGCCTTCGCGATCGTCACACCGGATCATCCGAATTGGGAGCTTGCGATCTTCGGAGAAGGTTCAGAAAGGCAGATCCTCCAAGACGAGATCGATCGTCTTCGACTGGTCGGCCGTGTTCGGCTGAACGGCGAAACCACGGCCATCCACGACGAGATGATCGCGAGCGACTTTCTCGTCGTGCCGTCGCTGTTCGAAGGCTTTGCCATCGTGGTTGTCGAAGCGAAGAGGGCAGGGCTACCGGCCATCGCTTACGCCTCCTGCAACGGTCCGAATGAACTGATCCGCGACGCCGTCGACGGAGTTCTCGTGCGATCCGATGCTGAAGAGGATTTGGACGGTCGAGCACTGGCCGATGCGATCGCGCGGATGATTGTCGATGGGGAGCGTCGGATCGCGATGGGAGCGGAGGCCCTGAAGAGCTTTTCCGATTATGATATCGGCAAGATCGCTGAGCAGTGGGAAAATCTAATCAATCGACTTATGCTGGAGAAGTTGGCAAGAAATATATACCGGCATACGCCTTTTCAAGCGAAAGGTATGGTCGATCCTGAAACGACGAAGAATTCGAAGCTGGTCGCGATGGCAGGTTGATACACCGACCGATTACGCTTGTTCGTTATGTCTCAGCTGATGCCGACGATCCTTCGGAGGAAGCTCGTTTCTCGCAAGTCCGGGGCGACGCGCATGAAAATGCGCACGAACAATCGAGTTGCAGCACCATTGTGCAGTGCGGAACCGCCCCCGCCAGCGATCATTCCCCCCTGACCAGGAGGTGATCGATGGCGCAGGCCCACGCATTCTTCGATCGGCTGATCGGCTGGATCGTCCAGTGGCCCTGGTGGGTCGCGAGCCCGGTTCTGATCGCCGGCTGCTGCGCGCTGGTGCTGCCCCTGCACGCGGTGGCGGACCGGTTCGCGCAGCGGGCGGTGAGCGGGAAGAGCCTGTTCTGGCGCTCGCTGGTCGCGCGCACCCGCGGGCCGAGCCGGCTCGGCCTGCTGGTCGTGGCCCTGGCGCTCGCGGTCTCCACCGCGCCGCTCACCTGGGAGATCCGGCTCGTCCTCAACCAGGTGCTGCTCGTCGCCTTCGTGACGCTCGCGGGCTGGACCTGCGCCACGGCGATCCACATCGCCACGGTGATCTACCTGCGCCGGTTCAAGCTCGACGCGGAGGACAACCTGCTTGCCCGCAAGCACTTCACGCAGATGCGCATCCTGGAGCGGGCGGCCCTGACCCTGGTGGCCATCGTCACCGCCGCCATCGCCCTGATGACCTTCGAGCCGGTGCGGCAATACGGGGTGAGCCTGCTCGCCTCGGCGGGCGCCGCCGGGCTGATCCTCGGGCTGGCGATGCAGCCGGTGCTCTCCAACCTCGTGGCGGGCATCCAGATCGCCATCACCCAGCCGATCCGGATCGAGGACGCGATCATCGTCGAGAACGAGTGGGGCTGGGTCGAGGAGATCACCGCGACCTACGTCGTCGTGCGGCTGTGGGACTGGCGCCGCCTCGTGCTGCCGCTGACCTACTTCATCCAGAAGCCGTTCCAGAACTGGACCCGCGAGGGCGCCTCGCTGATCGGCTCGGTGTTCCTCTACGTCGATCACCGGGCGCCGATCGAGGCGATGCGGACCGAACTCCGGCGGATCGCGGGCGCGTCCCCGCTGTGGGACGGCAACGTGGTCAACCTGCAGGTCTCGGATGCGCGGGAGGGCGTGATCGAGCTGCGGATGCTGGTGAGCGCCCGCAACGCGCCCCAGACCTGGGACCTGCGCTGCGAGGTGCGCGAGAAGATGATCGCCTTCCTGCAGAAGGAGCACCCGTCCGCCCTGCCGCGCCAGCGCGCGGAATGGGTGAGCCCCGAGCCGCCCCATCCCGACTGCCGGCCCGCGCCCGGATCCGAGTCTGGCAACGCGGCCGGCTTCCGCGGCGAGCGCCCGCTCCGGAGCGATCCCCGCGCCGCGGCGGCCTGAACGGGAAGGGACCCGGGGCGGTCCCGCAGGGTCAGAGGCCATCGCTTTCAAGCGATGGCCTTGGTTTCTTTCTTAGCCTCGATCGCCGGCGCCCGCCTACGCGGAAAGTCTCGGTTCCTTGGGCTTCCGCTCCGCTCGACGCTCTTCGCGCCGCGAAGCGGTTCACCCGGCTTCGAGCGATCGCCCTCGGCCAGGTCCCGTCCGCTTGCCTTACGGCGAGGACCGGATCAGCAGCTCGCGTGGCCGCACTGGCGCACGTCGTTGATGGTCTTGCGCATCGGCTCGACGCCGACGGCGCCGGGCAGGATCTCGTCGCCGATGACGAAGGCGGGGGTGCCCGACAGGCTGAGCTTGTCGCCGAGGCCGACATTCTCGGTCAGCGCCGCCTTCACCTCCGGCCCCTGCGCGTCCCGCTTCAGGCGCTCCACGTCGGCGCCGAACTCCTTGGCGACCGCGATCGCCCGCTCGCCGTTGATGCGGCCCTTCGTCTCGAGCAGCTTCGCGTGATAGTCGAACATCTTCTCGGGCTTGAGCTGCAGCTTGGCCGCGAGCGCGATCCGGCTCGCCTCCAGCGACTCGGCCCCGAGCACGGGGAAATCCTTGAGCACCACGCGCAGCTTCGGATCGGACTTGATCAGGGTCTGCACGTCGCCGAACGCCTTGCGGCAATAGCCGCAATTGTAATCGAAGAACTCGACCAGCGTGACGTCGCCGTTCGGATTGCCGGCGACGATGCCGTGGGGCGAGTTGACCAGCGCCTCGCGGGACTCCTTCAGCGCGGCGGCCTGGGCGAGCTTCTGCGTCTCCTGGGCGCGGCGCTCGCCCTCGGCGATCGCTTCCTGGAGCACGTCGGGGTTCCTGACGAGGTAGTCCTTGACGATCCCCTCGATCGCCTTGCGCTGGGCGTCGGTGAAGGGGGCGGCCTCCTCCGCACGGGCGCCCGCGGCCGCGCCGAGCGTGAGGCCGCCGGCGAGGGCGAGGGCGGAAACGGAGCGGAACAGCGTCATCGATACCTCGGAATGCGTGTCGGCGAGATGCATGTCGGGACGAAGGCCCGGCCGGAACGTTCGACACGGCGTTCCAACCGGCCCCGCGCGACGGGACTATGGCACAGCGCGCCCGCCGCGCCGATGCGACACGGATTTCGACGGGTGCCGCCGCCCGGACGGCCTCGGCTTGGATCCTGCTCCCGCGCTGCGGCGATTTCGCGGCACCGGCTGGGCCATCGCTCGAACGCGATGACCCTGGTCTTCTTGCCGGCCCCGATCGCCGGCACCCGCCTCCGCAGGCTCAGGATCTCGCTCCGCTCGGCACAATTTAAAACTTGAGGTTGTCAATTTCCCGCCCCGCTCCGGCCTATTTCGAGACTTGAGGTCATGAATAGCGCGCGTCGCACCCCGAAGCCGCCAAAGCTGCTTCGAGCGGTCGCCGTGACGGCACCGGCCGCTCATCTCAGAATTCCACCGAAGATCGCAGTATATTATCGATTCGCTAAAGGATGCACTTCAGGCTCTCGGCCGGCCGCGATGAAGCCGGAACGGGCGAAACGGGGAGCACAGCGTGATCGTCGTGGTGAGCGATCGTCCGGATCGTAGCCAGCCTCTGGTCGATGCCGTGCGCGCCGTCGCCGAATGCCGGGTCGTCGGCACCGAGGAGACCTGGGATCGGATCGGCCCGCTGCGCGGCGTGATCGCCGACATCACCCTGAGCCGCCCCGAGGCCAAGCGCTGCCTGCGCCTGCTGACGAACCGGCCGGCGCGCACGCGCACGCCCCTGATCTGCCTGACCCGCAGCAGCGGACACACCGCCTTCACCGAGGCGCGCAATCTCGGCGCCACGCTCTGCCTGTCGGCCCTGGCCGAACCGCGCATGGTGGTGGGCTCGCTGGTGCGCGAGGTCTGGCCCGACAAGTCGGTGGCCGACCTCGTCATCACCCGCGAGGCCCAGCGGGCCGGCACGCTGATGACCAGCCTGTTCGCCTCCGCCCAGTCCGGCGCCGTCGACATGTCGAACGTGGAGCAGGGCGTCGATCCGGTGCTCGGCGCGATCCAGGAGGGCGGCCTGTCGCGCTGGCTCGACGAGGTGTGGGCCCACGACGACGTGACCTTCCAGCACTGCCTGCTGGTCTCCGGCGTCGTCGCCGCCTTCGCCCAGAATCTGGGTCTCTCCGGCGCCGACAAGCAGCTGATGACCCGCGCCGCCCTGGTCCACGACGTGGGCAAGTCGCGCATCCCCCACGCCATCCTCAACAAGCCCGGCCGGCTCGACGACGACGAGCGGACGGTGATGCAGACCCACGCGCCGATCGGCCACGAGATCCTCAGCGCCTCGGGCGGTTGCGACCCGGTGACGCTTGCCGTGACCCGCCACCACCACGAGATGCTCGACGGGTCCGGCTATCCGGACAAGCTGTGCTCGCGGGAGATCAGCGACCCGATCCGGCTGCTGACGATCTGCGACATCTACGCCGCCCTGATCGAGCGGCGCCCCTACAAGGCGCCGATGTCGAGCCGCGACGCCCTCGCCATCCTGTCGAGCATGGACGGGAAGCTGGAGGCCGGGCTGGTACAGGCGTTCGGCCGGGCGGTGCAGGACACGCCCTGACACAACCTCCGGCAGGGATTGCGTCGGACGGCGTCCCGTATCAACGACGGGAGGCACGACACCGTCGCGTGGCCGTCCCGCGGGACCCCGCGCGACATCCGACCTCGACCCGCCCGTCGCCTCCGGGGCCCTGTCCATGCTCTCGCGCCGATCCCAGCCGCGCGCCGCGCTCTCGGCCCTGACGCTGTCCCTGATAGGCCTCGGCGCCGCGACGGCGGCGGAGCGGCCCGAGGATCGCGGCGGCGAGGCCCGTCCCGCCGAGGACAGGCCCGGGACGGCGCGACCGGGGAAGGGATCCGGGGCGAAGGCGGACGGCCGCGAGGCTCCGGACGACAAGGCGCCGGAGAGCAAGGCGCCGGACGGCCGGCCGCCGGTCACCCTCGACGAGAAGGGCATCACGGTCCGCCTCGACGACGGCAGCAAGGTCCGCATCGGCGGCCGGCTCCACGGGGATTTCGGCACCGGGCGGGTGCAGCAGCGCGGGTTCGGCACGGTGTTCGAGGAGCCGGCGGCGATCCGCCGGGCCTGGATCGAGACCTATTACAGCCTCAAGGACTTCGAGTTCGCGTTCCAGTACGACCTCATCGAGCCGAAGATGCCGGTCAACGACGCCATCGTCGCCTACAAGGGCTTCAAGGACGTCATCATCACCCACGGCAACTTCAAGGAGCCGTTCAGCCTCGACCAGCTCATCAGCAACAACGTCACCCAGTTCGCCGAGCGCTCGCAGGCCGATGCCTTCGCCCCCGCGCGCAGCTTCGGCACCGCCATCGGCACCCACGGCGAGAGCTGGACGGCGGTGACGGGCGTGTTCGGCGGGAACATCAACAGCGGCCTGCAGACCAACGGCATCGCCTCGACCACCCGCGTGACCTACACGCCGTGGCGCGCGGAGAACGGGAACGACGTCCTGCATCTCGGCCTCGCCGGCAGCTACCGGGCGCTCGGTGACGATGCCGGCGACCTCAACCTGTCGAGCCGCCCGGAAGCCTTCCTGTTCAGCCGCCCCCTCGCCGACACGCTCACGATCCGCGACGCCACGGCGGTCGGCCGCGTCGGCCTCGAGGCGGCGTGGCAGCAGGGCCCGTTCCGGCTCCAGGGCGAGTACATCCTCACCGATGTCGAGCGCCGCGACGGGCGCCCGCCGCTGTTCTTCCAGGGCGGCTACATCCAGGCCTCGGTGGTGCTCGACGGCAAGGGCCGGCCCTACCGGGTCGCGCCGAACTACGGCAGCGAGTACGGCGTCTTCACCGGCGTCGAGCTGGAGGATCGCCAGCGGGTCAGCCGCGGCGGCACCGGCGTGTTCGAACTCGGCCTGCGCTACAGCGCCATCGACCTCGAGTCGCGCGACGTGCGCGGCGGCATCGAGCACGATTTCACGGCGGGCGTGAACTGGTACCCCGACCGCAACATCCGCTTCGTCTTCGACTACGTCCGCTCGCACGCGGCGCCCTCGGCGGAATCGCTCGATTTCGGCCGCCGCACCGTCGACGCGGACGTGTTCATCGGCCGGGCGCAGCTCTTCTGGTAGGCGGGAGCCCGCGGTTGAGCGGGGCGCCGCCAGGGTCTACCTGCATCCGGGTCCCGCCCCCGTGAGGAGCCCGCCTTGAGCCCCGATCCCGCCCTCTCGCGCCGCGCGCAGGCCGTGGCGCCCTTCCTGGCGATGGACGTGATGGCCGCGGCCGGCGCCCGCGAGCGGCGCGGCGAGGGCGTCGTCCACATGGAGGTCGGCCAGCCCTCGGCGCCCGCACCCCGCGCGGTGATCGCGGCGGCGCAAGGTGCGCTCGCCGACGGGCGCATCCCCTACACCGAAGCCCTCGGGCTCCCCGCCCTGCGCGAGCGCATCGCCCGGCACTACGCGGAGACCTACGGCGTGAGCCTCTCGCCGGAGCGGGTCGTCGTGACGACGGGCTCCTCGGCCGGCTTCGTGCTCGCCTTCCTCGCGCTGTTCGACGCGGGCGCGCGGATCGGCGTGCCGCGCCCCGGCTATCCGGCCTATGACGGGATCCTGCGCGCCCTCGACCTGATCCCGCAGCCGCTGACCCTGCGCGCGGAGGACCGCTACGCCCCGACCCCCGCCCTGATCCGGGCGGTGCACGGCGCCCAAAGGCTCTCGGGGCTGCTGGTGATGAGCCCGGCCAACCCGTCCGGCACGGTGATCGAGCCGGCCCGCCTCGCCGACCTCTGCGCCACCGCGCGCGCGCTGGGCCTGCCCTTCCTCTCCGACGAGATCTATCACGGCCTCAGCTACGGGGTGCCCACGGCGACCGCGCTGCAGTTCGACCCGGGCGCGGTCGTCATCAACTCGTTCTCGAAGTTCTACTGCATGACCGGCTGGCGGGTCGGCTGGATGGTTGTGCCCGACGCCCTCGTGCGCCCCATCGAGCGGCTGGCGCAGAACCTCTACATCTCGGCGCCCTACCTCTCGCAGGTGGCCGCGCTCGCCGCCTTCGACACCCTCGACGCGATCATTGCGATCCGCGAGGGCTACGCGGCCAACCGCGCCCTGCTCCTCGACGCGCTGCCGTCGCTGGGCTTCTCCGGCATCCACCCGGTCGACGGCGCCTTCTACCTCTACGCCGACCTCGCCCGGCTGACCGACGATGCCGGCGTCTTCTGCCGGCGCATGCTCGACGAGGCGGGGGTCGCCGCGACGCCCGGCCTCGACTTCGACCCGGAGGAGGGCGGCCACCACATCCGCTTCTCCTTCGCCGGCTCGCAGGCGGAGTGCGCCGAGGCGGTGCGGCGGCTGAAGGGGTGGCTGGGTTCGTAGCCGGTCAGAGCGCCTCACGCGGCGCCGATCCCTCCTCCCTCTGCGGGGGAGGGTGGCCCCGAAGGGGGGTCGGGAGAGGGGAGCCCGGCTTCCGCCGGTTCGACGCCGGCTGGAAAGGGCACCGTCGCGCTGCCCCTCGCCCGCCTGCTCCGCAAGCACCCTCTCCCGCGGAGGGGAGAGGGATTTGGGAGCCTTCCCTCGGGTGAGACTTACTCGCCCGTGAGCGCCGCCTTGGTACGCGACCACCAGCCGGCCCGCTTCGGGCGGTTCGGATCGGGCGGGGTCAGGACCACCGCGACGGGCTCCGGCGCGGGCTCCCGGCTGGCCGGGGCCGCCGCCTCGGTCGCGGCTTCCGCGACGGCCTCGGCCCGGATCGGCTCGGCCTCCGGGGCGGGGACGACCGGCGGCGGCTCGGCGGCGCTGCCGTTCTCGGCGTCGAGCGACACCCGGGTCACGTCGGCATCGTTCACCGGCTCCTCCGGCCCGACCGGAAGGGCGTCGGAGGCGGTCTCCTCGGGATGCGCCTCGAACACGGCCTCGCCCGTCTCGGATTCCTGCTCGGAATCCTGATCCGCGTCCCCGCGACCGTTGCGCTCGGTCCGGCCGCGACCGCGGCCGCCCCGGCGCCCGCGGCGGCGGCGGCGTCCGTTCTCATCGGTGGAGTCGCCGGCCTCGGCGGCCGCCTCGGTCGCGGTCTCGTCCCGCTCGGCCGCGGCGCCGACGGCCTCCTCCTCCTCGGCGGTCTCCGGCTCGGATTCGGGCGCGTCGTCGCCGTCCTCGGAACCGTCCTCGGCCCCGTTCTCGTCCCGCGCGCGGGCCTCGCCCTCACCGGAGGCGCGTCCGCCGCGGCGGCGGCGGCGACGG
>NZ_BPRD01000440.1 GCF_022179745.1 Methylorubrum podarium | reverse complement strand
CGCCACCGGCAGCGTCACCGGCACCTCCTTCGTGGGCGGCCTCGTCGGGTCGAGCACCGGCACGGTCACCACGAGCTACTGGGACACGCAGAGCACGGGCCGGGCGATCGGCATCGGCAATAGTGCGACGGGCGCCACCGGGCGGACGACAGCGCAGATGCAGGATCTGTCGGCCTTCCGCACCACCTACGCGGGCTTCGACTTCGCCACGGTCTGGGCGCCGCCCAACCAAGCCGGACAGGGCGGCCTTTCGACCGCCTATTACCCGCAGCTCTACGGCACGGCGAAGGTCGTCGCCGTGACGCCGGTGACGAGCCGCTCCTACGGCAACGTCAATCCGCCGCTGATCGCCTCCTATGCCGGCCTGCAGCCCGGCGACTTCGTCACCACGCTCGGCACCCTCGGCACGGGCGCGACCGCAACCTCGGACGTGGGCTCCTACGCGGCGACCGCCGCGGGCAGCGCGATCACCAGCCCGGCGGGCACCAGCTACCGCATCCTCTCCGTGCCCGGCACGCTGAGCGTCACCCCGCGGCCGGTCACGGTGACGGCCGACGCGCAGTCCCGCCTCTACGGCGAGGCCAACCCGAGCCTGACCTACACGACGACCTCCCTCGGCGCCGGCGCGCCACTGTCGGGCAGCCTCGCCACGACGGCCGGCCCGACCAGCGACGTCGACCCCTACGCGATCACCCAAGGCACGCTGACGGGAACGGCCAACCCGAACTACGCGCTCACCTATGTCGGTGCGAACCTCGCCGTCACCCCGCGCCCGCTCACCGTCACGGGCGGCACGATCAGCCGGGCCTACGGCGACGCCAACCCGGCGACCACCACGGCCTTCACGGCGCCGACCGGCAGCGCGGGCACGGGCAGCGGGCTGGTCAACGGCGACACGATCGCCTCGGTCGCCCTCGCCTCGGCGACCGCGGACGCCACCAGCGGGGTCGGCGGCTACGCCTTCACGCCCGGAAGCGCGCGCTTCGGCACGGGCAGCGCCGGCAACTACCAGATCAGCTACGCCCCCGGCACGCTGAGTGTCACCCCACGCCCGGTCACGGTGACGGCCGACGCGCAGAGCCGGGTCTACGGCGAGGCCGACCCGAGCCTGACCTACACGACGACCTCGCTCGGCGCCGGCGCACCGCTGTCGGGCACGCTCGCAACGGCGGATGCGACGACCGGCGTCGGCAGCTACGCGATCACGCAAGGCACGCTGACGGGAACGGCCAACCCGAACTACGCGCTCACCTATATCGGCGCGAACCTGACGATCACCCCGCGCCCGCTGACCGTCACCGGTGGCACGATCAGCCGGGCCTACGGCGACGCCAACCCGGCGACGACGATTGCCTTCACAGCGCCGACAGGCAGTGCGGGCTCGGGCAGCGGGCTGGTCAACGGCGACACGATCGCCTCGGTTGCCCTCGCCTCGGCGACGGCCGACGCTGCCACCGGGGTCGGTAGCTACAGCTTCACGCCCGGCAGCGCTCGCTTCAGTCAGGGCAGCGCAGCCAACTACCAGATCGGCTACGCCCCCGGCACGCTGACCGTCACCCCGCGGCCGGTCACGGTGACGGCCGACGCACAGACCCGCCTCTACGGCGACGCCAACCCGAGCCTGACCTACACGACGACCTCGCTCGGCGCCGGCGTGCCACTCTCGGGTTCTCTCGCGACGGCGGATGCGACGACCGGCGTCGGCAGCTACGCGATCACGCAAGGTACGCTGACGGCCTCAGCCAACCCGAACTACGCGCTCACCTATGTCGGCGCGAACCTGACGATCACCCCGCGTCCGCTCATCGTCACCGGCGGCACGATCAGCCGGGTCTACGGCGACGCCAACCCGGCGACCACCACTGCCTTCGTCGCGCCGACCGGCAGCGCGGGCTCGGGCGGCGGGCTGGTCAACGGCGACACGATCGCCTCGGTCGCCGTGGCCTCGGCAACGGCCGACGCCACCACCGGCGTCGGCAGCTACGCCTACACGCCCGGCAGCGCGCGCTTCGGCCAGGGCAGCGCCGGCAACTACCGGATCAGCTACGTCCCCGGCACGCTCCTGGTGATGGCACGGCCGGTCAGCATCACGGCCGACGCGCAGACCCGCGTGTACGGTGACGCCAATCCGGCCCTGACCTACGCCGTGGGCGGACGCGGCCTCGTCGCCGGCGACAGCCTGTCGGGCGGCCTCGCCACCCCTGCCACCCCCGCGAGCGGCGTCGGCCCCTACGCCATCACCCAGGGCACGCTGGCGGCCTCCGCCAATTACGTGCTGACCTACCAGGGTGCGGACCTCACGGTGACGGCCCGGCCGGTCACCGTCACGGCGGAGGCCAAAAGCCGCGTCTACGGCGAGGTCAACCCGGCCCTGACCTACACCACCACCGCGCTGGGAGCGGGCGCGGCCCTGTCGGGGACGCCGGCCACGGCGGCCACCGCCGCTTCGGATGTCGGGACCTACGCGATCACGCAGGGCTCGCTCACGGCCGCCGCCAACCCGAACTACGCGCTCACCTATGTCGGCGCCGGTCTCACCATCGCGGCGCGGCCGATCACGGTGACGGCGGAGGCGCAGACGCGCCTCTACGGCGAGGCCGACCCGGCCCTGACCTACACCGTGGGCGGCCTCGGACTCGTCGACGGCGACCGCCTCGGCGGCGGTCTCGCCAGTGCGGCCGACGCGCGAAGCCCGGTCGGCCGCTACGCGATCACGCAGGGCTCGCTGGTGGCCTCCGCGAACTACGCCCTGGCCTACGAGGGCGCCGACCTGACGGTGACGCCGCGCCCGGTGACGCTCTCCGGAACCCGCGTCTATGACGCCGACACCGACATCGCCGGCGAGCTGTTGACCCCCGGCAACCTCGTGAACGGGGATCGCGTGTCCGTCTCCGGGCGCGGCAGCCTCGCGGGCCGGGACGTCGGCCTCCAGGCCGTCACCGACCTCTCCGGCCTGCGCCTGTCGAGCGGCAACTACACCCTCGCGGGGGCGAGCGGCGCGGTGACGATCACCCCGGCCACCCTCACCTACACCGCCGACGCGGCGCGCCGGAGCTACGGCGCCGCCAACCCGGTGCTGAGCGGCACCGTCACCGGCTTCCTCGGCACCGACACGCGGGCCGACGCCACCACCGGCGAGGCCCGCTTCACCACCGCGGCGGACATCGGCAGCAACGTCGGCGCCTACGCCGTCACCGGCTCCGGGCTCGCGGCGGGCAACTACCGCTTCGTCCAGGCCGCCGGCAACGCCACCGCGCTGATCGTCGATCCGGCCGGGCTCATCGTCACCGGCAGCAAGACCTACGACGGCACCACCGCCTTCTCCGTCTCGCAGCTCACGGTCGTCGGCGGGGTCAACGGCGAGGCCGTCACCCTGGCGGCCGGCGTCGGCACCACCGCGTCAGCCGATGCCGGCACTGATGCCGGCGCGGGCCTGACCGGCCTCGGCCTGTCGGTCGCCGGCGGCAACGGGCAGGCCGCCAACTACCGCCTGCCGATGACCGGCACGCTCACCATCACCCCCGCGACGGTCGGCGTCCGCGTCAACGACGGCCGCTCGACCTACGGCGACCGGCCGGTCGATCCCGGCCTCGCGGCCACCGGCCTCGTCGGCGGGCAGGGCGTGGCGGTGCTCACCGGCCTTTCGACCGGCTTCAGCCTCGATGCGGCGAGCCCGGCCGGCCGTTACACCGTCGCGGTGGCGGGCCGGCTCACCAACGGCAACTACCGGATCGGCACGAGCGAGGCCGGCACCTACACCATCGACCGCCTGCCGATCACCGTCACCGCCGACGCGCAGACCCGCCTCTACGGCGACGCCGACCCGGCGCTCACCTACGCGGTCGGCGGAAGCGGCCTCGCCAACGGCGACCGCCTGACCGGTGCGCTGGCGACCTCGGCCGGGTTGCGAAGCGGCATCGGCCCCTACGCCATCGCTCAGGGCATGCTGGCGGCCTCCGCCAACTACGCGCTGACCTACCGGGGCGCCGACCTCACCGTCACGGCGCGGCCGATCACCGTCTTCGCCGACCCGCAGACGCGCCCGGCCGGCACGGCCAATCCGGCCCTGACTTACACGGTGGGCGGCCTCGGTCTCGTCGCGGGCGATACGTTGACCGGGGCGCTGGCCACCACAGCCGACGCGGAGAGCGCGCCGGGCGTGTACGCCATCACGCAGGGAAGCCTGACGGCCTCGGCGAACTACCGGCTCGGCTTCGTCGGCGCGGATCTCACCGTCCTGCCAAGGCAACTCCAGCCTCAACCCCAGCCGACGCCCGTCCTCCTCGACGCCGGCCGCCTCGCCAGCACCGCCGAGCGCGCCGCCCGCCTCGACGGTGGCCCGGCCGCCCCCGCATTACCGCTCCTCCTTGTGGCCGCGCCGGATGGGACGCTCGTCGCTGCCGACCCGCGCTTCGATGCCGCCCTCGTCTGCGCCGGCCGGCAGGGCGGCTGCTTGCTGGCACCGCCTGCGCTGCTCACCGTACCGAAGCCGCAGGCCGGCCTTCCGGCGGCCGCCCGCTGATCCCGAACCGTCGCCGCGCCGATGCCGTCCTGTCCCGATCCCGACGCACGGTCGTCTCCCCGGGCCGCGAGGTTCACCGCATCCGGCACCGGGCCGAACCCTCGCCTTCGCCCCTTCGGCGCGGCTCGCATCGCCCCCAAGTTTCACCATTAGGACACCGCCGCATGACCTCGTTCGCCCCGCGGAAGGCGGCCCGCTCCGCCCGCCCCCGCCTTTCGGCCGCACTCGTTGCGAGCGTCCTCCTGGCCGGCGGCGCGCTTCCCCCCGGCCCCGCCCTGGCGCAACCGTCCGGCGGCAAGACGCCCGCGGCGCCCGCCCCGCCGCCGGTCCCGTCCGAGCCGGGCGTCACCACGGCGAGCTACGGCGACTGGATCCTGCGCTGCCAGCGCGTCGGGACGGCGGAGAAGGCGGCCCGCCTGTGCGAGGTCTCCGAGGCGATGCAGGTGCAGGGACAGGCCGCGCCCATCGCCCAGGTCGCGATC
>NZ_BPRD01000439.1 GCF_022179745.1 Methylorubrum podarium | reverse complement strand
GGAGTTCCAACGCGGTAGGCTCGCGACGGTTCACGTGCCCGCACGGTCGCGGGCCGCCCGCGATGCACATTTCTGCGCTCGCTGTTCGGCGATGGGCATTGCCGTCAGTCGGGCCAGCGGATCGCCGCCTCGCGCAGTCCGAGCAGGCGCGCCTCGTCCAGTCCGAAAGAGCGTGAGGCGTCGAAGACCTCTCCCGAAACGCTCACCTTGCAGACCTCGTTGAGGGCACCTCCGGCGCAATGGGAGAGGGCGCGCTTGCGACCCGAAATCTCCGCCGCGCCGACGCGGATCAGGAGCTTGCCTGCCATCCGGGCATCGCCTGCCGCCTCCGCCGGCAACAGGCCGACGCAGGTGATCTCCTCCTCCGTCGCGTAGACGAGGTGACAATGATCGAGCGTGACGCGCTCGCCGATATGGTGCCGGGCCGTCTCGAAGAAGGCGGCGACGTCCGCGGGCGCGTCCAGTGCCCAAGATACGGACGGGATCAGCAACCCGGTCAGCAACACCGCGCATCCGATCCGCATGACAGCCCCCTCTCGTACGATCCTGCCGTCCGACTTTGCAATTTGCAGGCCGGACAAGGATCGGGAGCGAGGCAAGCGATCAAAACAAGTCGTTCGCTCGGCGTCAGCGCGTCTGGCCGCTCTGCGGCGCGTGCGTGTTCTGATTGTCGGTCGGACCGGTGCGCGTGAACGCGAAGACGATGACGGCCGCCATCAGCAGCAACAGCACAGGGAAAGCGTACATCCAGCGAGGCATCTCAACATCCAGGAGCGAAATCCGGATGGCCGGAACGCGTCACGACCGGAACTCGTGGCCGGAGATTTGGCTCCGCCGGGTCGCGAAGCGGCAACATATGCGATGGATGCATGGCCGTTCCGACGCGCCGCCAATTGCATTGTGCAGTGCAACGTGAGAAAGAATGGTCATGCCGGATCGCGATGGCGTCGCGACCCTGCAGCCCTTCTTGGGCGTTTCCTCCCTAGACTTCGGGCCGTCCTTCGGGACGGCCTTTTTTATTTCCGTCAACGCTCGAAGCCGTCCGCAGCGTGGTCGGGATCGTGGACCCCGCGGCATTCGCGCACAACGATCGGTGCCGGACGCATTGACCCCGGCGCCCCCGAAGCCGTAGCTTGGCCGTTGACGGTTCCCGCAAGGGATCAAAAGGGAACGCGGTGAAGGGCTTTTCCGAGCTCGATTCCGCGGCTGTCCCCGCAACTGTGAGCGGTGAGCGGCGAGCTCCTGCCACGAGCCACCGGGCGATCCGGGAAGGCGGCAGGCGCGACACCAGCCGCGAGCCAGGAGACCTGCCGTCAGCCGTGGTCACACGCGAGCCATGCCGGGCGGGGCGTCCCAGCAGGTGTCGAGACGCTTGAGGCCCATGGCCTGAGGCGGATCGGCCTCGGTCGCGGTGACGTGCCACCGTTCGTCCCGAGGCTTCGTCTCCATCATGTCGCCCTCTCACCGCCGCGCCCGCGGCCGGTCTCTCCTGCTCGTCGCCACCGCCCTCCCCCTCGCGCTGTCCGCCCCGGCTCGGGCTCAGGAACCGCTCACGCGCCTCGATGAGATCGCCGTGCAGGGCGGTGCCGGGCTCGGCCTGCCGCCCAACGCCCCCGCCGATGCCGTCGGCACGGATTCCGCGGCTCTGCGGACCCCGAGCCTGACGCAGTCATCACCGGTCGGGCTCAACCTGCGCACGCCGTCGCGCTCGGCGAGCCGCCTCGGGCTCACGCCGCTGGAAACGCCGGCGAGCCTCGACATCATCTCCGGCGAGACCATCCGCCTGCGCGGGCAGACCAGCGTCCTGGAGGCGGTCTCACAGAACGGCACCGGCATCACGGCCTTCGGCTCGCCGGGATCGGGGATCGGCTTCTTCACCGCCCGCGGCTTCGCCGGCCAGAACTCGATCCAGACGCTGTTCGACGGCACCCGGCTCTATGTCGGCGCCAACACCGTGACCTTCCCGTTCGATACCTGGAACGTCGAGCGGATCGAGGTGCTGCGCGGGCCGGCCTCCGTCCTCTACGGCGACGGCGCCATCGGCGGCATCGTGAACGTCGTGTCGAAGAAGCCGCTGTTCACGCCGCTCAACGTCGCCCGCTTCGCTCTCGGCGAGGACGGCATCGCCCGCGCCGCAATCGATTCGACCGGGCCGATCGGCGAATCGCTCGCCTACCGCCTCAACGTCAGCGGCAACCGCGCCGACGGCTGGATCACGCCGGAGGGCGACTTCCGCAACCTCGCGGTCTCGGGCGCGCTGACGCTCCAGGCGAATCCGGATCTCGCCTTCACGCTCAGCCACGATCTCGGCTACCAGGAGCCCGCCCGCTACTGGGGGACGCCGCTGGTGAACGGGCGGGTCCCCGATTCCATCCGCTTCAACAACTACAACGTCCGCGACTCGAAGATCGCCTGGACCGACAACTGGACGCAACTCCGGACCGAGTGGACGCCGTCGGCGGACGTGACCGTGCGGAACACCGCCTACCGCCTGCAGAGCCGCCGGCACTGGCGCGACGTCGAGCAGTATCGCTTCAATCCGGCAACAGGTTTGGTCGATCGCTCCGACTATCTCGAAATCTATCACAGCCAGGAACAGGTCGGGAATCGCTTCGACGCGACCTTCCGCCATTCGCTGTTCGGCTTCGCCAATACGTTCTCGGCCGGCTTCGACGTGAACCACGTCAGCTTCCGCCACACCAACAACTTCACCTTCACCGAGACGCCGACGAGCGTGCCCCTCAACGGCTACGACCCCGGCTTCTTCCCGCCCGGAGGCCGGGCGAGCCCGGCCTACGCGACGCGCACGAGCCAAGCCTCGGTCTTCGCGGAAGATCGGCTGTTCCTGACCGACCGGCTGTCGTTCCTTTCCGGCGTGCGCTTCGACGCACCGCGGCTCCATCGCGAGGACCTGCGCAGCGGCGCGACCTTCGAGCGCTCGTTCCGCGCCCTCGGATACCGCTTCGCACTGCTCTACGAGCCGACGCCGGACACCTCGATCTACGCGCAATACGCCACCGCGACCGATCCGGTGAACAGCCTGATCACCCTCTCGCAATCGCTGGCCGGGTTCGAGCTCTCGACCGGCCGCCAGGTCGAGGTCGGCGCCAAGGGGCTCGCCTTCGGCGGCACCGTCGAGTGGACGCTGGCCGGCTACCGCATCGTCAAGGACAACCTGATCTCGGCGGTCCCGGGCCAGCCGACGGTCTCGACGCAGGTCGGCCAGCAATCCTCGCTCGGCGCGGAGGCCGCGCTCTCGTGGCTGCCCGCCCCCGGCTGGCGCATCGATGCCAACCTTGCCCTGCTCCACGCCCAGTACGACGACTTCACCCAGAATGTCGGCGGGATCGCCGTCTCCTATGCCGGCAAGCAGCCGGTCGACGTGCCGGAACAGGTCGCCAACCTCTGGGTGAACTGGGCCTTCGCCCGCGATTGGGAGGGCCGCATCGGCCTCCAGTACGTCGGCGAGGTCTTTTCCGACTTCGGCAACACCGCCCGGCGCCCGGCCTACACGCTGGTCAATCTCGGCCTCGACCATCAGGTGACGGCCGGTTCCCGTCTGTCGCTGCGGGTCTTCAACCTGTTCGACAAGACCTACGCCGTGGACGGCAGCGCCGTGAACGGCGTCGGCACCGCTTGGCTGCTCGGGCGCCCGCGCTCGCTGGAGGTCGCCTACACGGTTGCGTGGTAGACCGGATCGTCGGCGGCAGGGATCGTCATCACGCCGCAGGCCCCTCAGGAAACCACCGCGCCGGTCGGAGACTTGGTTGCGGATAGCGACTCCTCGGACGCCTTTCAGGGTGTCCGGGGGGTCTTTCGTTCGGGAGTATCGTCATGCGCCGCATCGCCCTCACCCTCGCCGCCCTGAGCTGTCTCGGTTCGGGTGCGGCCATCGCCCAGGTCCAGCCTCCGGGCCTGCCGGGAGGTCCGTTCCCGCCGGGCACGATCATCCAGCGCCAGACCAACACGACGGGCAACACCGTCGATTACATCATCGCGCCGGGCGCCACGGGCGCCGACACCATCACCACGAACTCGGCGGCGGGCGGCAATGCCGGTCAGCCGGAGCGCGCCATTCCGCAGGGCAGCGCGGGCGGCGGCAATGGGGGCGGCAGCTCTCGCTGAGATCGGCTGCACCGCGCGAAGGCCGGTCCGCCGCCGCACATCCGTCGGCGGCGGGACGGCCTTCGTCGAGGCCGGCCCTCGCCCGGGCTCGCCGCCGTTAAGTGTCTGAGAAAGAACTTAAGTTTTGCCGCCGACGCAACGTCGGGGAACGCTTCGCGTTGGGCCTGCCGGACGGGATTGGCCGTCGGCACGCGTCCGACGGCGCGACGAGGAGCGAGGCGATGCGGCGAGCGGCGGCAATCGGGGTTCTGTTCGTCCTGTCCCTCGCCGCCCCTTGCCTTGCGGCGGGCCGGCTGAAGATGGACGACAAGGCGTCGCTGTGGCCGCGCTCCGCAGCCGGGGAGAAGATCGACTTCACCAACCGCGTGGGCAAGTCGATGAGCACGCTCTCGCCGGGTCTCGACAGCAACTACTTCATGCGGTGCCTGGAGGAGGTCGCCAATATCGGCGACACCAAGGATCTCACGCTGAGCGACATGGTGCGGACCTGCGTCTCGCTGCACGGCAGCCGGTCCGGAGGCGCCGAGTGACGCCAGTGTCGTCCACGAGGTGCACAGCCCGCCGACCCCTGATGGGGGTCAGAGCCTGAAGCTTGGCGGAGATCGGGAAGGTCCGAGTGGTGCCGCAAGAGGGAGACGACGCCAAGCCTCATGGTCGGTGTATTAGGTGAGGAATAACAACAACATAGACCGTGACTAAATGGGTGACTAAATCCGTGCCTGAACGAGGTGACTAAACGGGTTTGGGCATGGTGGGCCGTAAGGGTGAGTATCTGTTTCGGAAGCCGGGCTCCGATGTGTGGCGTATCCGGCTTCAGTACCCCTCGGATACGGGCAAGCCCCCGATTCGCCGTAGCCTGGGAACGACCGATCGGGCGGTCGCCGAGATCATGGCGATGCCGCTGATTCAGGCACACAAGGTCAACATTCTGCGCGAGCGTCAGCGGGTCTCGCTCGAAACGATCCTCCGGGATTTCCCCATGTTGCAGATGGTCGGGGGTGGCGCGGTCGAACCGCTGCCGGTCGTCGCGGGGGACGCGGTGAAGCCGATCACCAACGAGGCACCGATCATCGTGCCCTCTTCCCCGGCCCCCGTCAAAGCACCCGTCGCGAAACCGCCGGCCCCGTCGAAAAGCGACATTGTGCCGCGGATCGTTGTTGGACCGATCTCGGCGGCGGATCAAGCGATGCTCGACACGTTCCTCGGGCTGAAGCAGCGCAACAAGTTCTACGAGGGGGAAGCCCGGAACGAGTGGAACGCCTTCCGCGCGTTCGTCGGCGGCCGCGCAATGAAGGATTGCACCCGTGTCGATGGGCGGGCCTATGCGACGTACCTGTCGAAGAAGGGACTGAAATCGGCGACGGTGACAAAGCGGATCAACTACCTCTCCGCGCCCATCGCCCACGACCCGACATTCACCGACACCCGTCCGAACCCGTTCGACCGGGCGGTGGTGGTGGTTGTGGATGACGCCAAGGAAATCCTGCCGTTCACCGACGACGACATGACGCTCGTGCGTGACCAGATGCTGCCGAAGCTCGGACCGAACGAAAAGTTGCTGTGGCTCATGTGCGCAACCATGGGCCTGCGTCACTCGGAGGCGTTCGCCATCGAGCGCGAGCACAGCCACAAGGGCATTCGGTTCGTGAAGCTCGGGCAGAAGACCAAGGACTCGAAGCGCGACCTTCCCCTCCCCGATTGCCTCCTCCCGTTCCTGCCCGTCCGCATCCACGGGCCGCTCTTCACCGGTAGTTGCAAGAACGTCTCGAAGAATCTCTTGCGTGCGTTGCGCCGCGTCGGCATTACCGATTCGCAGAAGAACGTCTACTCGCTCCGCCACCGGGCGCACGCGCGGCTGCGCCGGGTCCGTTGCCCGGAGGACCTTCAGCGGATGATCGTCGGTCACACCCTCGGTCATAAGCACGTGCGCAAGGACGTGCACGACCGTTATGGTCAGGGGGAATGTCTGGTCGATCTCACGAAGCCGTTTGTCGATCAGATCGGCTTTTGATGTGACACGCGACGCCCACATCGAACGGCTTCTCAACCGCGCCCTCGAACTTATTCGGCAGGCGCGCGGAGACGAAGCGGTGCCTCTGCTTCGCGAGGTTCAGAGGATGGTCAAAGAGACCGTGCACTGAGACAGTCTTCGATGAGTGCTGTGGGTATTAACCATTGCGTAACCTTCGCCCTTGCTCGAATTTCTTCCTCGTGAGAACTTCATCGGCGAAGGGAATAAGGACATGCCGAGAGGAATTGTAGAGTACCACGAAGCCATCGAGGGCACCGATTACGACTTGGTGGCGCGCTTCGACGAGACGAGCATCCTGAAGCGGCTCGGCTCGAAGGCGGCGAAGAATTACTCGGGGAAAGCCTCTGAGTTCGGTAACACGATCATCGCGTCACCGACCCAAGTGCGCATCAGTCTCTCCTACTATCACCGCAAATGTAAGGACGCACAGTCTGTCGAGCGCTTGATGTACAAGCATGGTCTCGATGGTGAAGGAAACTATACGATCGGCGTCAACCCGGCGGGTGACTTCAAGGTTCGAATCGAACTCAACTTCGCCGCCACTCTTCGACGTTCGACCGAGGAATCCCAGGCGCGAACCAATCGCATCATCGCGGATGGCGTCGCTACCGACCGGGGGACGGTATGGGTGCGGGAGATGTGGCGCATCGGTGCCGAACTCGACTGTAACAACCCCTTCGCGCACCTGCCCGAACCGGCCCCTCGCGATCATCAGGTGACCATTCCGTTCTGGCCGCAGGAAGGCTCCGCTCAGGACGCGTGGTGCGCAGAGTGGGACGCTTGGGCGACCGAACACTTGCGGGCAGGATGGCACTTCAAGGCGCTGGCCGGTCGCGTGGTGTTCTTCTCTCAGAGCCAAAGGGAGGCTACGGCGGTGAAG
>NZ_BPRD01000438.1 GCF_022179745.1 Methylorubrum podarium | reverse complement strand
CGCGACGATGCCGGCCTGGCGCGTGCTGGCTTTCGGCGTCCGGGTAAGCGTGGAGGATCTGCTCCAGATCCGCTGCCTGCCGTGGTGAGGGCCCGTCACGTCGGGAGCGCGCTCCACCCCGCCCCGCTTCCCGCGACCGGGCCCTTGCCGCCCGCGTGCCGCACGACACCTCCATCCTTCCCATCTGGCACCCTTCGCGCCCGCGATCCGATCGGTTAAACGGACCGTCGATTGAGTGTCTCCCACGTGGCTCCCCTGCGCCGTCTCGGCCGGAGGGGAGGGCGTCCGGTGACCGGGCGTTTTGTGGCGCACTCTCAAAAGACGGCAGGAAGCGGATCTCGATGACGGCAGGCGCGAACCAAGGGGCGCAGGCACAGCGGGCGCAGGCACAAGGGGCGGAGAGCGGCTTCACCGCGATCGTGCTGGCGGCCGGCAAGGGCGTGCGGATGCGCTCCGACCGGCCCAAGGTGCTTCACGCCGTGGCCAACCGCTCCATGCTCGGCCACGTGCTCGCCGCCGTGCAGGAGGCGGGGGCCTCCCGCCTCGCCGTGGTGGTCGAGCCGGGCCGCGAGGACGTCGTCCGCGAGATCGAGCGGCTGGCGCCTGGTGCCAGCGTCCATTCGCAGGCCGAGCGGCTCGGCACGGCGCACGCGGTGCTCGCCGCCCGCGCGGCCCTGGAGGGGGGGCGGGACGTGCTCGTGGCGTTCGGCGACACGCCGCTGGTCACGGCCGAGACCTTTGCCCGGCTGCGCGCGCCCCTGCGCGAGGGGGCGGCGGTGGCGGTGCTGGCCTTCGAGGCCGCCGACCCGACCGGCTACGGCCGCGTGCTGACCGAGGGCGGCCGCGTCCTGGCGATCCGCGAGGAGAAGGACGCCTCGCAGGACGAGCGGAGCGTGAACCTGTCGAATGCCGGGCTGATGGCGCTTTCCGGCGCCCACGCCCTCGGCCTCCTGGAGCGGATCGGCAACGACAACGCCAACCGCGAATACTACCTCACCGACGCGGTGGCTCTGGCCGTCGCCGACGGGCTCCCGGTCGCGGTCGTGCCCGTGGCGGAGGCGGAGGCGCAGGGCGTCAACGACCGGGTGCAACTCGCCGTCGCCGAGGCCACGATCCAGGCGCGCCTGCGCCGGGCGGCCCAGCTCGGCGGGGCGACGCTAGTCGCGCCCGAGACGGTCTTCCTCAGTGCCGACACGGTGCTCGGCCGCGACGTCGTCGTCGAGCCGCACTGCGTGTTCGGCCCCGGCGTCGTCGTCGGCGACGGCTGCACCATCCGCGCCTTCTCGCACCTGCACGACGCGCGGCTGTTGGACGGGGTCGATATCGGTCCGCACGTGCGCCTGCGCGGCGGTGCGGTGCTGGAGGCGGGCGTCCATCTCGGCAATTTCGTCGAGATCAAGAACGCGACCCTGCATGCGGGCGCCAAGGCCTCGCACCTGACCTATCTCGGCGACGCCGAGGTCGGGGCGGGGGCCAATATCGGCGCGGGCACCATCACCTGCAATTACGACGGCGTGTCGAAGCACCGGACCACCATCGGGGAGGGGGCCTTCATCGGCTCCAACTCGGCGCTGGTGGCGCCGGTCAGCGTCGGCGCGGGCGCATTGGTCGGGGCCGGCTCGGTCATCACCCGCGACGTGCCGGCGGACGCCATCGCCGTCGCGCGGGGGCGTCAGGCCAACCGCGAGGGGGCGGCCAAGACCCTGCGCGAGACGCTGAAGGCGGCCAAGGCCGCCCGCGCGGCGAAGAAGGGCTGAGGAAAAGGCCCAGGGAAAGGCCGAGGGAGCGGCACGGCCGCGGGCGCTGGCCTTATCGCGCCGCGATCCGTACAAGCCCTTCCATCCGCGCCGCGCCTCCGGTCGGGCTCTTGCGTCGCAGTCTTGCATCGCAGGAAGCCGAGCCTGGGCGAGCATCCCGCCCGCGGGATGGCACGGCGCATGTCTCATCGGGCGGCTTCAGGATCGGCCATGTGCGGAATCGTCGGCATCATCGGGCGTGAGTCGGTCGCGGACGCGCTGGTCGAGGCGCTGCGGCGGCTCGAATACCGCGGCTACGATTCCGCCGGCGTCGCCACGCTGGAGCGGGGCCGGCTCGATCGCCGCCGGGCGGAGGGCAAGCTCTCGAACCTCCAGCGCAAGCTGGTCGAGGCGCCGCTCCCGGGCGTCATCGGCATCGGCCACACCCGCTGGGCGACGCACGGGCGCCCGAACGAGACCAATGCCCACCCGCACGCCACCGAGCGGCTGGCCGTGGTCCACAACGGCATCATCGAGAATTTTCGCGAGCTGAAGGCCGAGCTCGTCGCGGCGGGCGCGCGCTTCGAGAGCGAGACCGACACCGAGGTCGTGGCCCAGCTCGTCAGCCACCTGATGGAGCAGGGGCTCGGCCCCGTGGCCGCCGTCGAGGCGGCCCTGCCGCGCCTGCACGGCGCCTTCGCCCTGGCCTTCCTGTTCGCGGGCGAGGACGGCTTCCTGATCGGCGCCCGGCACGGCGCTCCGCTCGCCATCGGTTTCGGGCAGGGCGAGACCTATCTCGGCTCGGACGCCCTGGCGCTCGCGCCGTTCACCGACGAGATCACCTATCTCGAAGAGGGCGACTGGGCGATCCTGACCCGCGACGGCGCCGAGATCCGCGACCTCGCCGGTGCCACGGTGCGCCGACCGCGCCAAAAAATCGCGACGCAGGCCTTCCTCGTCGACAAGGGCAACCACCGCCACTTCATGGCGAAGGAGATCCACGAGCAGCCGGAGGTCGTCGGCCGCACGCTCGCCCACTACATCGACATGGCGCGCGGCCAGGTCGTCCTGCAGGAGACCCTGCCCTTCGACTTCGCCCGGCTCTCGCGCCTCTCGATCACCGCCTGCGGCACCGCCTACTATGCCGGCCTCGTCGCCAAGTACTGGTTCGAGACCCTGGCGCGGCTGCCGGTCGAGATCGACGTCGCCTCCGAGACCCGCTACCGCGAGCCGCCGCTGGAGCGGGACGGGCTGACGCTGGTGATCTCGCAATCGGGCGAGACCGCCGACACCCTCGCCTCGCTGCGCTACGCCAAGGCGCAAGGCCAGCACACGCTGGCGGTGGTCAACGTGCCGACCTCGACCATCGCCCGCGAGTCCTCGGCGGTGATGCCGACCTTCGCCGGCCCCGAGATCGGGGTCGCCTCGACGAAGGCCTTCTCCTGCCAGCTCACGGTGCTGCTCTGCCTCGCCCTCGCCGCCGGCCGCGCCCGCGGCACGCTCGATGCGGAGCGCGAGCGTGCCGTCGTCGACGCGCTCATCACGGCGCCGGGCCTGATGGCCGAGGCGGTCAAGATGGAGGCGGAGGTCGAGGGGCTCGCCCGCGAGATCGCCAAGGCCCGCGACGTGCTCTATCTCGGCCGCGGCACGAGCTACCCGATGGCGCTCGAAGGCGCGCTGAAGCTCAAGGAAATCAGCTACATCCACGCCGAGGGCTACGCGGCGGGCGAACTCAAGCACGGTCCGATCGCCCTGATCGACGAGAGCGTGCCGGTGATCGTGATCGCCCCCCACGACGCGATCTTCGAGAAGACCGTCTCGAACATGCAGGAGGTCGCCGCCCGCGGCGGCAAGATCATCCTCGTCGGCGACGCGAAGGGGGCGGCCGCGGCCGGGCTCGACACCCTGGCGACGCTGACCATGCCGGACGTGGACCCGGTGATCGCGCCGATCGTCTACGCGGTGCCGATCCAGCTCATCGCCTACCACACCGCCGTCTTCATGGGGAAAGACGTCGATCAGCCGCGCAATCTGGCGAAGTCCGTCACGGTGGAGTGAACCGGCGGCTGTCGCGCGGCGCATCGATCCGGCCTGCGGATCGATGCGCCTGTCGATGCGCCTGCGACGGAATCAGGTGCGCCAGGGGTGGTCGGGCAGCTCGGTGTCGCCGATCGCGCTGGCGCCGGCGAGGGCCACCGCGTCGTCGTTCTCCACCGACGAGCCGCTGACGCCGATGGCGCCCGACATCTCGCCGTCCGCGTCGACGATCGGGATGCCGCCGGGGAAGGTGATCAGGCCCTGATTCGAGTGCTCGATGCCGTAGAGCGAGCCGCCGGGCTGCGACAGCGAACCGATCTGCCCGGTCTTCATGCCGAAGAAGACGGCGGTCTTGGCCTTCTTCTGGGCGATGTCGATGGAGCCGACCCAGGCCCCGTCCATGCGGTGGAAGGCCTTCAGGTTTCCGCCCGAATCGACGACCGCGATGCACATCTGCGTGCCGAGTTCGATGGCCTTCGCGCGCGCGGCCTGGATCGCCTTTTCCGCCTGCTCGATGGTGACGTGCATCGCGTCTTCTCCCTTGACCTTGGCCGCTGTGGCCAGGATCGAGGTATGTGTCGGTGGCCCTCGATCAAGTTGCCTCGCGCGCCACTCAATCGGCCTCCCGGCGCCGGCCGCTCTTGAGCCGTCCGCGCGCAGCCGCTAGGTCTCTGCCCGGAGAGTTGGAGGCCGGGATGGAGCCGTCCGCCCGCTCGTTCCGCCTCCCCGAGGTGCATGCGTGGCGCCGACCCTCTCGCCGATTCCGGACGCTCCGGAACCCGCCTCGTCCAAGACGCGCGTCAGCGCCCGGGGACGGCTGCGGACCTACTTCCTCACCGGCGTGATCGTCGCGGGGCCCCTCGCGATCACGATCTACATCACGTGGTGGTTCATCGCCCTGATCGACGGCTGGGTGAAGCCGCTGGTGCCGGCGAGCTACCTGCCGGACCATTACCTGCCGTTCTCGATTCCCGGCCTCGGCCTCCTCATCGCCTTCGTCGCGGTGACCCTGCTCGGCTTCCTCACCGCCAACCTCGTCGGGCGCTCGGTGGTGGAGTTCGGCGAGGTGCTGCTGGCGCGCACGCCCGTGATCTCGGGGCTCTATCGCGGCCTGCGCCAGATCTTCGAGACGCTGTTCTCGGCCAACGGCACCTCCTTCCGCACCGTCGGGCTGGTGGAGTTCCCGGTGAAGGGGACGTGGTCGGTGGTGTTCCTCTCCGCCCCCGCCGCGAACGAGGTGCAGGGCGCGCTCCAGGCGAAGGAGGGCGGCGGGCACGACTATGTCGGCGTGTTCCTGCCCTGCGCGCCGAACCCGACCACCGGCTTCTTCTTCTACCTGCCGCGGGCCGAGATCGTGGAGGTCAACATCAGCGTCGACGACGCGGCCAAGCTCGTGATGTCGGCGGGCGTGATCCAGCCGGAGGATCCGCGGGCCGGCTTCCACGCCATGGCCGCCTCCCTGCGTCAGGCGCAGGCGGCGGAGAACGAGGCGGCTCCGGAAACGGAAAAGGCGCGCCGGGAACCGGCGCGCCCTGATCTCTGAATCAGCTTTCGACGCTTCGCTCGCCTCAGTGGTGCAGCGAGGCCTTCTCGACCGGCAGCGTCGGCGGGGTCGCGTCGGCGACCTGATGCCCGGTCACGGGGCGGGAGACCGGCGAGGACCAGTCCGTCGCGATCTGAGCGGTCAGGAGCAGGGCGAGGCCCGCGCACAGCGCGTTGGCCGCGATCCAGAACCGGCGCGAAGACTGCCGCACGGCGCTCACGAGGGCGTCCGTCGTGGTCTCGTCGCGCGTCTCGCGATCCGTGATGGGCATGAGCCAGGGTTCGACGGAGAGCGCGTCGGCTCCCCAATTCTCGGAGGAACCCGGCAGGCGTTGGAACGGTGCGATCGACATCGCGATCCTCCTTTTTTCCAGTGGCACCCCGGTCTACGAGGCCGTTTGTTCATCTCCAGTTAAGCGGCAATTGGGGCAGATACAAGGTATTTTCGATATTTCTGCCCGCTTGCGCCATCGGGCAAAGCCTGAGCATTACGCAATAAATCATTGATTTTGCTGCAAAAACGCCGCGGACACGCGCAGCGTTGCCGCAATCGGTCGCGCTTTTTCCATCACCTCCGCTTCCTGAACGGGGCGTTCAGATTCGTGCGAATCTGAACGAGTCCGAACGGATGCGCGGGCTCACCCCGCCCCGATCAGCCGGATCGCCGCCTCGCGCTCGAACAGGTAGAGCAGCACCCGCAGAGCCTGTCCGCGCTCGCTCCGGAGGCGCGGGTCGCGCTCCACGATCAACCGGGCGTCGTCGCGGGCGGCCTCCAGGAGGTCGCCGTCGCTCTCCAGCCGCGCGAGCCGGAAGGCGGCCATGCCGGATTGCCGCGTGCCGAGCACCTCGCCCTCGCCGCGCAGGCGCAGATCCTCCTCGGCGATGCGAAACCCGTCCTCGCTCGAGCGCATCATCTCCAGCCGCGCCTTGGCCACCTGCCCGAGGGGGCCGCGATAGAGCAGCAGGCAGGAGGAGGCCTTCGAACCGCGCCCGACCCGGCCGCGGAGCTGGTGGAGCTGGGCGAGCCCGAAGCGCTCGGCGTGCTCGATCACCATGATCGTGGCCTCCGGCACGTCGACGCCGACCTCCACCACCGTGGTCGAGACGAGGACACGGGTGCGGCCGGCGGCGAAGGCCTCCATCGCCGCATCCTTCTCCGGCCCCGGCATCTTGCCGTGGATCAGGCCGACCGCGTCGCCGAAATGCTTCTTGAGATCCTCGAACCGCTCGGCGGCGGCGGCGAGATCGACATATTCCGATTCCGCCACCAGCGGGCAGATCCAGTAGACCCGGTCGCTCCCGGCCAGCGCCCGGTGCAGCCCGTCCACCACCTCGTCGATGCGCTCCACCGGTATGGTGATGGTCTTGATCGGCTGGCGCCCGGCGGGCTTCTCGTCGAGCACCGAGACGTCCATGTCGCCGAAGAAGGTGAGCGCGAGCGTGCGCGGGATCGGGGTGGCGGTCATCACCAGGATGTCCACCGCCTCGCCCTTGGCGCCGAGGGCAAGGCGCTGGTGCACGCCGAAGCGGTGCTGCTCGTCCACCACCGCGAGGCCGAGATCGCGGAACGCCACCGCCTCCTGGAACAGGGCGTGGGTGCCGACCACGATGTCGATCTCGCCCGCGGCGAGATCGGCCAGCGTCGCCCGGCGCTCGGCGGCCCGGTCGCGGCCGGTGAGCAGGCGCAGGCGCAGGGCGCCGGCGAGCGGCACCAGCCGCTCGTAGTGCTGGCGCGCCAGGATCTCGGTCGGGGCCATCAGCGCGGCCTGCCGCCCGGCCTCCACGGCGTGCGCCATGGCGAGCAGGGCCACCGCCGTCTTGCCGGATCCGACATCGCCCTGGAGCAGGCGCAG
>NZ_BPRD01000437.1 GCF_022179745.1 Methylorubrum podarium | reverse complement strand
GCGGGGTTTAGGTGGGGCGCCCCAGGCTGTCAAGCCGCTGAATCGCGGAATGCGACGGTTGGGCGACGGTTCGTGAAACCCCTATCGGAACGTCGCACGCGACTCTCCGCGTCGCTGTGCGTCGGCAAGGATCGATCCCTGGAAACGATCCAGTCTGTCCAAGGCGGCGCTTGCGGCAGCCATCTCTGGTATGCCAAATACCAAAGACAAGACCAGGGGGGAGGGGCGGGATGAAACGGCAAGGCTCAAGCATGGCCGGACATGCGCCGATCCGTCCCGTGGCCATGTGCACGGATACCCCCATCTGTCAGCGAAAGAGGTGATTGTGCGACGCGCAATGCCCTTGTTTCGACGGGGGGGCTCGTCTAAGCCTCGCCCGCGCTCAGTCTGGCATTGGAGGAATTCCATCAGAGGGATTCTTTTTGCCGGAGGCCGTCGCGAGGGCCGTCGTTCATGATCCTCACGCGCAACCACATGAGAGGTGCGGCATGACCGGCCTGTTGGCAGATTACCTGCCGCTCATCATCTTCATCGGCGTGTCGCTGTTCATCGCAGTGGCGCTGCTGGTCGCCCCGTTCATCGTGGCGTATTCGAGCCCCGATCCGGAAAAGCTTTCCGCCTACGAGTGTGGTTTCAACGCGTTCGATGACGCGCGCATGAAGTTCGACGTGCGCTTCTACCTCGTGGCGATCCTGTTCATCATCTTCGACCTCGAAGTCGCCTTCCTCTTCCCCTGGGCGATCACCTTCGGGGAGCTCGGCTGGTTCGGGTTCTGGTCGATGATGGTCTTCCTCGGTGTCCTCACCGTCGGCTTCGTCTACGAGTGGCGCAAGGGCGCCCTCGAATGGGACTAGCGGCGCGGCCCCGTTCGCGTCGTTTCCCTTCCGCTCTCGCTCAGAGGCAGAGATGGCCCTGACTCCGACCTTCTCCCGCGCGCCCGACATAGCGCCGGCGCCCAAAGGGATCATCGATCCCGCGACCGGCCGCCCGATCGGCGCGAACGACCCGACCTTCCTGTCGATCAACAGCGAGTTGGCCGACCGCGGATTCCTCGTCACGTCCGCCGACGAGCTCATCAACTGGGCCCGCACCGGCTCGCTGATGTGGATGACCTTCGGCCTCGCCTGCTGCGCCGTCGAGATGATGCAGATGTCGATGCCGCGCTACGATTGCGAGCGCTTCGGCTTCGCGCCCCGCGGCTCGCCGCGCCAGTCCGACGTGATGATCGTCGCCGGCACGCTGACCAACAAGATGGCCCCGGCTTTGCGCAAGGTCTACGACCAGATGCCGGAGCCGCGCTACGTCATCTCCATGGGCTCCTGCGCCAACGGCGGCGGCTACTATCACTATTCCTACTCGGTCGTGCGCGGCTGCGACCGGGTGGTGCCGGTGGACATCTACGTGCCGGGCTGCCCGCCGAGCGCCGAGGCGCTGCTCTACGGCGTGCTGCTGCTGCAGCGGAAGATCCGCCGCACCGGCACGATCGAGCGGTGAGGGAGGGCACGATGGAGGCCATCACCACCAACGGCATCACGCTCCGCCGCACCGTCGCGGCCGACCAGAGCGAGGCCGCCCTGCGCGCCATGGGCGAGCGCATCGCCGGGGCGCTCGGCCCGGCGGTCACGGACTGGACCATCGCCTTCGGCGAGCTGACGGTGATCGTTCAGGGCAGCGACATCGTCTACGCGCTGACCTACCTGCGCGACGACCCGGCCTGCGCCTTCCGCTGCTTCATCGACATCTGCGGCGCCGACTACCCGCAGCGGGCGCGCCGCTTCGACGTCGTCTACCACCTGCTGTCCCTGCGCCATAACATGCGGGTACGCGTGAAGGTGCAGACCGACGCCGCGACGCCGGTCCCTTCCGCCATTCCCGTCTTCCCGGCGGCCAACTGGTTCGAGCGCGAGACCTACGACCTCTACGGCATCCTGTTCTCGGGCCATCCCGACCTGCGCCGGCTGCTCACCGATTACGGCTTCGAGGGCCACCCGCTGCGCAAGGACTTCCCACTGACCGGCTTCGTCGAGGTCCGCTACGACCAGGACGAGGCGCGGGTCGTCTACGAGCCGGTCAAGCTCACCCAGGAATTCCGCAACTTCGATTTCCTGTCGCCGTGGGAGGGCACGGACTACGTGCTTCCGGGCGATGAGAAGAAGTCGAGCTGAGGGTCGCGGTCATGTCTGAGCACAACATCCGCAACTTCTCGATCAATTTCGGGCCGCAGCACCCGGCGGCGCACGGCGTGCTGCGCCTCGTGCTGGAACTCGACGGCGAGGTGGTCGAGCGGGTCGATCCGCATATCGGCCTGCTGCATCGCGGCACCGAGAAGCTGATCGAGCACAAGACCTATCTCCAGGCGACGCCCTATTTCGACCGGCTCGACTACGTGTCGCCGATGAATCAGGAGCACGCCTTCTGCCTGGCGATCGAGAAGCTCGCCGGGATCGAGGTGCCGCGGCGGGCCCAGCTCATCCGCACCCTGTTCTGCGAGATCGGCCGGCTGCTCTCCCACCTCCTCAACGTCACCACGCAGGCGATGGACGTCGGCGCGCTCACGCCGCCCCTCTGGGGCTTCGAGGAGCGCGAGAAGCTGATGATCTTCTACGAGCGCGCGAGCGGTGCCCGTTTGCACGCCAACTACTTCCGCCCCGGCGGCGTCCACCAGGACCTGCCGCCCGCGCTGATCGACGACATCGAGGCGTTCTGCGATCCGTTCCTGCAGGTGGTCGACGACCTCGACAACCTCGTCATGGCCAACCGCATCTTCAAGCAGCGCAACGTCGACATCGGCATCGTCTCTGTGGACGAGGCGATGGCCTGGGGCTTCTCCGGCGTGATGGTGCGCGGCTCGGGGATTCCGTGGGACCTGCGCAAGTCGCAGCCCTACGAACTCTACGAGGAGATGGAATTCGACATCCCCGTGGGGAAGAACGGCGATACCTACGATCGCCAGGTGATCCGCATGGAAGAGATGCGGGAATCCGTGAAGATCATGAAGCAGTGCTGCGCCAAGCTGCGCGAGCCCGCCGGACAGGGGCCGATCGCCTCGGTCGACGGCAAGTTCGCGCCGCCGCCGCGCCGGGAGATGAAGCGCTCGATGGAGGCGCTCATCCACCACTTCAAGCTCTACACCGAGGGTTTTCACGTGCCCGAGGGTGAGGTGTATGCGGCGGTCGAGGCGCCCAAGGGCGAGTTCGGCGTCTACCTCGTGTCGGACGGCACCAACAAACCCTACCGCTGCAAGATCCGCGCGCCGGGCTTCGCCCATCTTCAGGCGATGGACTGGATGTGCCGCGGCCACCTGCTCGCCGACGTGTCCTGCGTGCTCGGCACGCTCGACATCGTGTTCGGCGAAGTGGACCGCTGAGGGAGACGGACCGAAACGTCATGGCGAACCGCAGGCTAGCCCCCGCCGCCGAGCAGCCCCAGAGCTTCGCGTTCACCCCCGAGAACGTCGACTGGGCGCGCGGCCAGATCGCGAAATATCCGGAGGGCCGGCAGGCCTCGGCCGTGATCCCGCTGCTGTGGAAGGCGCAGGAGCAGAACGGCGGCTGGCTGCCGCAGAAGGCGATCGAGGCGGTCGCCGATCAGCTCGGCATGCCGCATATCCGCGTGCTGGAGGTCGCGACCTTCTACACGATGTTCGCCCTGGAGCCGGTTGGCCGGTTCTGGATCCAGGTCTGCGGCACCGTGCCCTGCGATTGCTGCGGGGCGAAGGAGCTGAAGGCCGCGCTCCACGATCGCCTCGGCCCCTCGGGCCAGGTCTCGGCCGACGGCAATTTCTCCTGGCTCGAGGTCGAGTGCCTCGGCGCCTGCTGCAACGCGCCGATGGTGCAGATCAATCAGGACTATTACGAGGATCTCAACCCCGAGAGCCTCAACAAGCTCATGGACGATCTGGCCGCCGGCCGTCCCGTCAAGATCGGCTCGCAGATCGGCCGGATCTCCTCGGAGCCGAAGGACGCCGTCAACACCCTGACCGACGAGAGCCTGTTCGACGGCTCCCGCATCGGCGCGTGGCGCAAGCGCTTCGAGCAGACCGAGGGCGCCGGCAAGGGTGAGGAGAGCGTCAAGAAGGACGAGGCCGCCTCGACCGAGGCCCGCGTCAAGGACGAACCCAAGCCGGCCCGCCCGTCGGCCGGACGCGCCAACGAGTCGAACGCCGTCGATGCCCCCGCCGAGCGGGCGAGCGCCGGCGAGACGCCGGTGAAGCCGGAGGATCGGGCCGAGGCGCGCGAGGCCGAGACGGCGCCGGCCCAGGCCGCGGCGCTCGAAGAGGACAAGCTTCTCCGCACCGAGCCGCCGCAGCATCCGGCGACCGTCGGCGCCGGGGACGACGTGCCCGAGGGCGAGAACCCGGAGGCCCGGGCCGACGCCGCCGGCACCCGGCCGAAGGGCATCGACGTGCCCCGCGACGACCGTCCCGACGACCTGACCAAGATCAAGGGCATCGGCCCGGTCA
>NZ_BPRD01000436.1 GCF_022179745.1 Methylorubrum podarium | reverse complement strand
GGCGGGGCCTTTTTCCGTTCGTATGCCGTGCGGCCCGTCTCGGCGGGCCGTTCCGGACGATCGATCTCAGGAGGCGACGGCGGGCGCCTGACCGGCGGCCGGCTGCTGCGAGAAGCTCGGAGCGCTCGGGCGGCGCGGGGCGCCGGTCCGGGGCTTCGGCTTCGGCGCGGCGATCAGGCCCTCGCGGATCGCGGTCTTGCGGGCCTGCTTGCGGGCGCGGCGGACGGCCTCTGCCTTCTCGCGCGCCTTGCGCACGGACGGCTTCTCGTAGGCCTTGCGCTGCTTCATCTCGCGGAAGATGCCCTCGCGCTGCATCTTCTTCTTGAGGACGCGGAGCGCCTGATCGACGTTGTTATCGCGAACGAGTACCTGCAACGGAATCAACCCCTAGGATCTGTTGTTTCGAACCGCACCGGCCTCGGATTCCCGGCGGAACCGGGAAAAAGCCGTCAGGCGCCCCTGCCCCGGTTTCAAGTCCGGAGGAGGCGTCGTGACGGCAGCCGAATCGGTGCGAAAGAATTGCACCTGAGCGCGCGGCATACACGAAACGGGATCGTGTTGGAAGTGCGGGAAAGCTTCTTGGAAGCTTCTTGGAAGCCCCTTGAAAGCCTCCTGCCGGTTCGGGACCGCGCGGTGCGCGCCCGCGACCCCGTCATCGCAAGGACGACCGGAAGGCTGTCCTACGCGTGCGAGGCGATGAAGTTGCGCACGATCGGGTAGGTCTGCGCTTCCCACTTGCGCCCCGAGAACACGCCGTAATGGCCCACCCCCGTCTGGAGATGGTGGCTCTTCATGTGCGGCGGCAGGCCCGAGCAGAGGTCGTGGGCGGCCATGGTCTGGCCCACCGCGCAGATGTCGTCGCGCTCGCCCTCCACCGTCATCAGGGCGGTGCGGCGGATGGCGCCCATGTCGATGGGCTCGCCGCGATAGGTGAGCTTGTTGCGGGCCAGCGTGTAGTCCTGGAAGACGGTCTTGACGGTCTCGAGGTAGAACTCGGCGGTCAGGTCGAGGACGGCGAAATACTCGTCGTAGAAGGTCTCGATCGCCTGCGCCTTGTCGGCGCTGCCGTCGACGTAGTGCCAGAACAGGTCCGCATGCGCGTCCGAGTGGCGCCGGGCGTTCATCGAGACGAAGGCGGCCACCTGCATGAAGCCGGGATAGACCCGCCGCCCCGCGCCCTTGTGGCGGCCGGGCACCGTCTCGATCAGGTTCTGCTCGAACCACTCGATCGGCTTGGAGGTGGCGAGCGCGTTCACCGAGGTCGGGCTGACACGGCAATCCACCGGCCCGGCCATCAGGGTCATGCTGCGCGGCTGCGCCGGGTTCTTGGTGTGGGCCATCACCGCCGTGGCGGCGAGCGCCTGCACCGCGGGCTGGCACACGGCCATGAGGTGGGCGCCCTCGCCGATGGTCTCCAGGAAGCGCACGACGTGATCGACATAGTCGTCGAAGCCGAAGCGCCCTTCCGAGACCGGCACGTCGCGGGCGTTGTGCCAGTCGGTGATGTAGACGTCGTGATCGGGCAGCAGGGTGCGCACGGTGCCGCGCAGCAGCGTGGCGAAGTGGCCCGAGAGGGGCGCGAGCACCAGCACCTTGGGCTGGACGGTGTCGATGTCCTTACGGAAGCGGAGCAGGGTGCCGAAGGGCGTGGCGAGCACCGGCTCCTCGATCACCGGCACGTCGCGGTTGCCGACTTTGACGGCGTGGATGCCGTAGGCCGGCCGGGCGAAGGTGAGGCCGGCCCGCATCATCATGCGCGCGCCCGCCGACCACCATTTCGCCGTGTCGTGCCAGGGCGTCCGCATCCACGGGGCGGCGGCCTCCTGCAGGAGGCGGCCCCACTGGCGGGTCTGGCGGGCGATGTCCGACTGGACATCGAAGGCCTGGTAGAGCATCGGGCCCAAACTCCAAGCGCGCAAAGTGCCTGCACGCGCCATTGTCTCGCGAACGTCCCGAATGGCCCGGATTCGCCCGCTTCGCTTCCCGCATCGCCCCGCCGCCCTCTCGAGACGATGCCGGACCAAGCAGGCTAAGCGGTTCTGGGTTGGGCGCAACTGATCAAAAGTACATGCCGCGCCGCTGTGGTGCGGATGCATCACTTTGCACGCCTGCCGGGAGCGGGAAATTTATTGTCGGAGACGTGGCGCTTCCGGCAGGGGAAGACGCGGCGGAGGACCCGGCGCGAGGCGTGTCACGAAGCGCGGCACGAGTCTTGGATGTCGTCCGGGAGACCTGGGCGGCAAGCTCGGGCGATCGCGTGATCCGGGGAGAGCCATGGCCGAGGCGACGCTGACGATCTCCAGCCGCAACTACTCGTCCTGGTCCCTGCGCGGCTGGCTGCTGTGCCGGATGGCCGGGCTCGACCTCTCGGTGGCGGTGCTGTCCGGCTCGGACGCGGCGACGCGGGCCGAGTTGCTCCACCTGTCGCCGTCCTTCCTGGTGCCCCGGCTGGAGCACGGCGCGGTGGCGGTGTGGGACGTGCTCGCCATCGCCGAATATCTCAACGAGATCCGCCCGGACGCCGGCCTCCTGCCCGAGGGGGCGCCCGAGCGCGCGCGCTGCCGCGCCGTCTCCGGCGAGATGCATGGCGGCTTCGTCAACCTGCGCTCGGCCCTGCCGATGAACCTGCGCAGCCTCCACCGCGGCTTCCGGATCTTCAACGGCGCCAAGGGCGACATCGAGCGCATCTGCACGATCTTCGAGGATTGCCTGTCGCGCTCGGGCGGACCCTACCTGTTCGGCGCGCGGCCGACCCTGGCGGATGCGATGTACGCTCCGGTCTGCACCCGCTTCCGCACCTACGACGTGACCCTCCCCTTCACCGCCGCGACCTACCGCGACACGATCCTCGCCTGGGACCTGATGAGCGAGTGGGCGGCGCTCGCCGAGGGCGAGCCGGAGGAGATCGTGGAACTCGACATGGAGTTCTAGGGGCGGTCTGGTCGGGCGGTCCGGTCCGGATTGCCCGCGGAACCGGAAGGCTACGCGCTTTCGACCGACCCCGCCTCCCCGGAGCGGCCGGCGGCGAGCGGCAGCTCGATGCGGGCGCAGAAGCCGCCGCCGGGGCGGTTCTCCAGGCGCAGGCGCCCGCCATGGCCCTCGACGATGGCGAGC
>NZ_BPRD01000435.1 GCF_022179745.1 Methylorubrum podarium | reverse complement strand
GGGTGGGGGTGGTGCAGACGGCACCGCTGCGCTCGATCCGGCACCACCCCCACCTCCTGCCTCCTCCCCACAAGGGGGAGGAGCGGGGGCGATACCCGAGGTGATCGACCGGAAACCGTATGAGTTGCCACCGACTGCGCGGATCCTGACGAATGAAACCAAGGCGTGGATGGATCCGGCGCCGCACCCGCTCAGGCATCGAGTTTCTATCGAGCCCGGACAAGGCTTGAGGGGAGAGCCCGACCGCCGTCGGTTCCGGTCACGGCGAGGCGCGGCGCCCGCCCTCCGTCGCGACGCCGGCTAACGCGGGCGGCGCAGCGTCCGTCCCGCCGGCTTGCGCGCGTCCTTGCGGAACACTCCGACCAGCTCGACATGGGCCGACCACGCGAACTGATCGACCGGCGTGACACGCTCCAGCCGGTAGCCGCCCGCGATCAGGGTCGCGGCGTCGCGGGTGAAAGTGCCGGGGTCGCAGGCGACGCCGACGACGAGGGGAACCTTCGACTCCGCGATCCGGCGCACCTGCGCCTCGGCCCCGGCGCGGGGCGGGTCGAACACCACCGCGTCGAGGGCGTCGAGTTCCGGCCCGAGCAGCGGCCGGCGGAACAGGTCGCGGGCCTCCGCGGTGATCCGGGCGAAGCCGGCGCCGGCCCGGTAGGCGCGGGTGAGGGCGGTGATCGCCGCGGCCTCGCCCTCGACCGCGTGGACCTCGCGGCCCCCGGCGGCGAGCGTCAGGGCGAAGGGGCCGCTGCCGCAGAACAGGTCGGCGACCCGCCGCACCCTGGCCTTTCCCTCGTCCATCGCCCCCAGCACCAGGGCGGTCAGCGTCGCCTCTCCGGCCTGGGTCGCCTGGAGGAAGCCGCCGGACGGCGGCACGCGCCGGGCCGGGCCCTCGCCGACGGCGGGCGGGCGGCGCTCGACCACCACGTCGCCGTGGAGCGAGAGCCGGGCGAGGTCGAGTTCGCCCGCGAGCCGGGTGAGCACGCCGCGCACGCCCTCGCTCACCGGCCCGTGGCCGCGGATGTCGATGTCGAGGCCGGTCGCCGTGGCGGTC
>NZ_BPRD01000434.1 GCF_022179745.1 Methylorubrum podarium | reverse complement strand
AGGGTGCGGTCGAAGGCGTAGTTCGCCGCGAACCGCGCCCGCTTCTCCTCAGGCACGAAGAAATCGGTGTCGTCCATGCCGAGGGGTCGCAGGATGCGCGCGCGCATGAAATCCGAAAAATCCTGGCCCGACACCACCGCCACGAAGTGGCCGAGCACGTCGGTGGCCACCGAGTAGTTCCACTCCGCCCCCGGCTGGGCCAGCAGCGGCTGCCGCGCGAGCCGCGCGACCAGCTCGCCCAGCGGCAGGGTGGAGGTCTGGAAGTCGATCTCGTTCTGGCGGTAGAGCGCGTCGACGAGGGTCGCCTCCATGAAGCCGTAGGTCAGGCCGCTGGTGTGGGTGAGGAGGTCGCGGATGGTGATCGGGCGCAGGGCCGGCTCGGTCTCGAGCCGCGCCCGGTTGCCGCCGGTCATCACCCGCATCTCCCCGAACTCGGGCAGGAAGCGCGCGATCGGGTCGTCGAGCTGGAACCGGCCCTCCTCGTAGAGCATCAGCACCGCGAGCGAGGTCAGCGGCTTCGTCATCGAGTAGATGCGGGTGATGGTGTCGGCGGCGAACGGCTTCTCCCGCGCGAGGTCGGCGTGGCCGTGGGCGCGGAAGAAGGCGGTCCGTCCGCCGCGCAGCACGCTCACCGAGAGGCCGGCGAGGCGCCCGCTCTCGACGTAGCCCCGCATCCAGGCATCGATCCGCTCCAGGCGGTCGGGGCAGAGGCCGACGGCTCGGGGATCGGTCTCGACCTGCATGCGCGGCTCCTCGCGTTCGTGTCCGAGGCCGGTGTAGCGGCTCGGAGCATCGTCCCGAAAGGTGGTTGCCGGCTTTCGGGACATGACGATGCTCGAGCGCACGGCGGCGCCAGCCCGAAAACCCTCACCAGCCCATCGTGCCGGGCCCACCCTTGAAGGGTCCGACGAGCCCCGGCGTGATCCAGCCGCCGTAGAAGCCGCCGGGCTGCGGCTCGGCCCGCACGTCGCCGACGAGGCAGGCCTCCATCGGCCCGGCATAGAAGGCGACGTAGCCGGCGATGGGCCGGAAGCCCGGGGTCGGGTCGGGATAGGCCCAGGCCGCTCCCGGCGCCGTTGCGTCGCCGCCGGTCACGTCGAACAGCACGGCACGGCCCTTCCACTCGCAGAGGCCGGCCCGGCGCGGCGCCCCGAGGACGCCCTCCGCGATATCCTGGGGCGGGAAGTAGTAGGTCGGCGGATGGCTCGTCTCCAGCACCCGGAAGCCGGCCGTGGTCGCGGCGATGGTCCGTCCGCCGAGGATGACGGTCAGCCGCTCCGGCACCGGCTCCAGCCGGGGCGGGCGGGGATAGTCCCAGACGCTTTCCTGCCCCGGGCCGGGGCGGACGGGGATGGGCCGCACGGGCTCCTCCGTTGCTGTCGCATCACTGGCGCATCACCGGTTTGTCGCAACCGGCCCTCATGCTAGCGCAGGCAGAGCCCGAGGGAAGCCGGCCCCAAAGAAACCAAGGGAAGGACGACGCCGTGAGCGAAGCCGCACGCCAGACCGCAGACATCGCCCTGTTCCTCGATTTCGACGGCACCCTGGCCGAGATCGCACCGCGGCCCGACGCGGTGCAGGTCGATCCCGGTCTCGTGCCCGCCCTGGAGCGGCTGCGCGAACGGCTCGGCGGAGCCCTCGCCATCGTCACCGGGCGGCCGGTCGCGGTGATCGACGATTTCCTGAAGCCGGCCCGATTCGACATCGCCGGCCTGCACGGGGTCGAGCGCCGGGTGCAGGGGCGCCTCAGCGGCGGACGGCCGGAGGATCACCCGGACCTGCGCGCGGGCGTCGAGCGGCTCCATGCGGAGACGGCGCGCTACGAGGCCGTGCTGATCGAGGACAAGGGCGCCTCGGTCGCGGTCCACTGGCGGCTCGCGGCGCCGGGCGACGCGCAGGCCGCGGAAGCCATCGTCAAGGCCGTGGCGAGCGATCTCGGCTCCGCCTACCGGCTCCAGCTCGGCAAGGCGGTCGGCGAGATCGTGCCGGCCGACGCCACCAAGGGCCACGCCATCCGCGCCTTCCTGGAGGCGGCTCCCTATGCCGGCCGGCGGGCCGTGTTCCTCGGCGACGACCGCACCGACGAGATCGCCTTCGCCTCCGTCAACGAGGATGGCGGGGTCAGCGTGCGCGTCGGCGAGGGCGAGACGGTGGCCGGGCGCCGTCTCGCCGACCCGGCCGAGGTGCGGGCGCTGCTCGCCGCCTGGGCCGAGGGCGCGCCGATCGACCCGGACGCGCTGCCCACCGCCTGACGCCGTCCACCGCTTGCCGAACCGCCCGCGAACCCTTTGTTTAGGGTGCGGCAAAAGGACGACAAAGGGCGACGGCGGATGTTCGAATTCCCGGTGCTGATCGGCGATATCGGCGGGACGAATGCCCGCTTCGGCCTGATCGAGAGCAAGGGGGCACCGCCCCGCCTCCTCTCCCGCGAGGCCACCCACGGCCATCCGCATCCGAGCGCGGCGATCCGGGCCTCCCTGGCCCAGAGCGGGGCACCGGCGCCCCGCTCGGCGATCCTGGCGATCGCGGGCCGGGTCGATGCGCCCGCCGTCCCGCTCACCAATGCCGACTGGCTGGTGGACGCCGCCGCGGTCGGCCGGGATTTCGGGCTCGCGCGGGTCGCCCTCGTCAACGATTACGTCCCGGTGGCGGCGGGCGCGGCCGGCATCGCGCCCGACGACCTCACCCCGATCGGCCCGGCGCGCGGCGACGCGAGCGGGCCCCGCCTCGTCCTGGGGCCGGGCACCGGCTTCGGCGCCGCCGCCCTGATTCCCTACGAGGACCGCCTCGCCATCGTCTCGACCGAGGCCGGCCACACCGATCTCGGGGCGATCGACGCGGAGGAGGCCGAGATCTGGCCGGCGGTCGAGCGCGT
>NZ_BPRD01000433.1 GCF_022179745.1 Methylorubrum podarium | reverse complement strand
AACACCCGGGGCGCGACCGGAAACGTCCTCGCTGGGCTGGGCGGCACGCCCCGGCCGCTCCCGCCCGGCGCGCTCCAGGTCGATGACATCGCCGCGGATCCCTTCAACTATAAGGGCGGCATCACGCTGCGCGCGGTCGTCGCCAGAGCCGAGGGCACCAGCCCCCGCAAGTTCGTGGTTGTGGATGCCCGCGAGGCCAAGATCTGCAAATCGACGAACTGCGCGAAGTTCTACCTGCCGGTCAGCGCGGAGACCGCGATGCCGGTTGCGCGCTGGGACGAGGTCGACCTGGAAGGCGAGCTCGTCCAGGGCGACCGGCACCCGTATTTCCGGGTGACCGGCCTGAAGAACCACGGTCAGTTCTAATGACGCGCCCTGGCGGCACGACGGCAGGCTCGGCGGGAGACGCAGCGTGAATCTCGGAACCCTTGTCTGGCGCAATCTCGTCCGCCGGCCCGGCCGCTTCGCGTTCACGCTGGCGGGCGTGGCCGTCGGCATCGCGGCTTTCGTGGCCCTTCTCACGCTCGGCCAGGGCCTGACCCAGGAGATCCGGCGCCAGGCGCAGGGGCTGGGGGCGAACCTCGTCGTCACCCCGAAGGGCTGGTGCGCCTACGAGCAGATCTCGGTTCTCACCGGCGAGCAGTTGCCGGAAGCCATCGCGATGACGGAACTCGCCAAGATCGCGGCGGTGCCGGGGGTGCGGACGGCCGTGCCCTACCTGAACCAGCGCACGGCCTTCCGGAACCGCCCGGTGCCGCTGATCGGCATCCAGCCGACGGCGATGCGGGCGCTCCAAGGCTGGCGCGTGGGCCAGGGACGCTACTTCCAGGGACCCGACGAGGCAGGCGTGGTCATCGGCGCGGCCATCGCCCAGCAGTTCGGGCTGCGGCCGGGGGAGACCTTCACCGTCCGCGGCCGCCCGCTCCCGGTCGTCGGCGTCCTGGACACGACCGGAACCAAGGACGACGTCGCCGCCTTCGCGCCGCTCGCCGTCGTCCAGCGCATCTACGAGACCGAGGGCAAGGTCTCCTTCGTCGCCGTGCAGGTCGACGACCTGGAGCGGGCGGACGAGATCAGCCTGCGCATCCAGGAGGCGGCCAACGTCGCCGTGGTGTCGGACAAGCAGCTCGTGAGCTCGGTCCTCTCCATCGTCGGCACCGTCGGCGCGGCGATGCAGGCGGTCGCCATCGTCGGCGTGGTGGCCGCCGCCTTCGGCATCGCCAACACGCTCATGACGGCCGTCTACGAGCGGCGGCGCGAGATCGGCATCCTGCAGGCCATCGGGGGAACCCGGCGCACGCTGTTCATCGGCTTCCTCCTGGAATCCGGTCTCTACGGCGGGCTCGGAGGGCTGATCGGCCTCGGCCTCGGCGTGCTGGCGGCCTACCGGATCGGGCCGTCCCTTGCCGACAATCCCTTCACGGCGGCCCTGCGCCAATCGCCCACGCCGGCGCTCGACCCCGGGACGATGGCGGGCGTGCTGGCGTTCTCCGTCGCCTTGGCGCTGCTCGCCGGGTTCTATCCGGCTTGGCGCGCGGCGCGGCTCACACCGATGGATGCGATCCGACATGTCTGAGGCAGATGCGCTGGTCCGCTTGGAGAAGGTCTCCCGGGTCTACGGCCGCGGCGAGGCGGCGGCGGTGGCCCTGGACGAGGCGTCGCTCGCGATCAAGCGGCGCAGTTGGGTCGCGGTCGTCGGGCCCTCCGGCCATGGCAAGAGCACGCTGCTGCACCTGATGGGCGGCCTCGACCGCTCGACGAGCGGGAAGGTCCATCTCGATGGGGAGGAGTTGTCCCGCCTGAGCGCACGCCGCCTCGCCGCGGTGAGAGCGCGCAAGATCGGCTTCGTGTTCCAGTTCTTCAATCTGCTGCCGCACCTGACCGCGCTCGAAAACGTTCAGACCGCCCTCTGGTTCGGCGGCTGGCCCGCGTCCCGGGCACGCGGCAAGGGGCTCGACCTCCTGGACCAAGTGGGGCTCGCCGACCGGGCCGGCCATCTGCCGGGCCAGCTCTCCGGGGGCCAGCAACAACGCGTCGCCCTGGCCCGGGCGCTCGCCAACGACCCGGATCTCCTGCTTCTCGACGAACCGACCGGGAACCTGGACTCGACCGCCGAGGCGGACGTCCTCGACCGGCTGGCCGCGCTTCACCGCCACGGACGGACCCTCGTCATGGTGACCCACAGCCCGGCCGTGGCCGCGAGGGCGCAGCGGCTCGTCAACGTCCGCGACGGCCGGATCGCGTCGGACGCGGCCGTGGAGCGCGCCGGTGCCTGAGGTCTCGACGGCGGGTCTGCTGACCGCTTTTGCCGGCGGCGCGGTCTCGTTCCTGTCCCCGTGCGTGCTGCCGCTGGTGCCGGGTTACGTTTCCTTCGTGGCTGGCCGGTCACTCGCCGGCCAAGCCAGGAGCGGCGCGCGAGCCGGTCCGGCCGTCCGCGCGCTCCCCCTCGGGCTGTGTTTCGTGCTCGGCTTCTCGACCGTGTTCGTCCTTCTGGGCGCCGGCGCCACGGCGCTGGGCCGGCTCGTCCTGTCCTACCGGTCTGAGGCCGGCATCATCGGCGGCGCCGTCATCCTCCTCTTCGGCCTGGTGACGACGGGCGTCCTGCGGCTCCCGGCCCTGCAACGCGACCTGCGCTACCACGGGGCGCTTGCCGGCGGCGGGCCCGGCGGGGCCTACCTCCTCGGCCTGGCCTTCGCCTTCGGCTGGACACCCTGCATCGGACCCGTGCTCGGGTCGATCCTCGCCGTGACCACCGTCACCGCCGGCGCGGGCGGCCTGGTGTTGCTCGCCGCCTACTCGCTCGGGCTCGGGCTGCCGTTCCTGCTGGCCACGCTGTTCACCGACCGGCTGCTCGGCCTCGGGCGGGGCCTCGGCCGGTTCGGGCGGCTCCTCAATCTCGCGGCCGGAGGGGTGATGATCGGCATGGGGCTCGCCATGATGACGGGCCGCCTGACCGAGATCGGCTCCTGGCTGCTGGAAACCTGGCCAGCCCTCGGCCGGATCGGCTGACGAGGCGCGCTTGTGCGGCTCCACATGGTGGAGACCCGGCATCGACGCGCCGCACGGGCTGGCCGGGCTGGGGATCGAGAGGCGTCGCGCCACATATCAGCGAATGACGATGTCCAAGCATGGCTGAAGACCAGACCCTCCTGCCCGGGCGGCGTGCTCGACCCCAGCGCAGCGCTGCGCCGGCGGCCCTGCGCCGGAAGGCCGAACACATGGCCAAGCTCTGCCGCGGCCTGTCCGATCCCTCGCGCCTCGTCATCCTGGAGGCGCTGCGCCCCGGGGCGCTGAGCGTGTCGGAGATCGTGCAGGCCACGGGGCTGACGCAGTCGAACGTCTCGAACCACCTGGGCTGCCTGTACGATTGCGGGCTGGTCCTGCGCGAGCAGGAGGGGCGCTTCGTGCGCTACCGCCTCAGCGACCCGCGCGTCGAGAGCCTGCTACGCCTCACCGAGGAGCTCGTGGCCGACACCGCCCGGGGCGTGGTGGCCTGCACGGAGATCGGGTGCGGCGGCGGCTCTTGCTAGCCGTAGCCACCGACCGGGCATGGGCCCACGTGGCGGGTCCCGGGCCGCAACCCGGAACCCGGGCGCCGCGGTTCCGGCCCGGGCGGGCGCCCGTCCCGTCATCGGGTGACCACGCCGGATCCTGTCGGCCGATGGCGCCGGAACCGGTGTAGGGGAGCCGGGCTCACGTGGGAGCTCGG
>NZ_BPRD01000432.1 GCF_022179745.1 Methylorubrum podarium | reverse complement strand
GGCGGCCGCCTGGGCCGCGCGCTCGTTCATCAGGCCGGCGACCCGCTCGCCCGCCGCGTCGAGGTTCGAGGCGAGCGCGCCGCCCTGGACGGCGATGACGTCGTCGACGCGGGTCGCCGCCGCCTCGATGCGGCCGGCGAGTTCGAGGCCGCGTCCGTCCACGGTCTCGGCCGCGCGGGTGGCGGCCGCCAGGAACACTTCGCGCACGCCGTCGATGCGGGCCGAGAAGTTGTCGGCGACGCTGCCGGCGGTGAGCGCCAGGGCGGCCTGGGCGTCGCGCCCGCGTCCCTCGATCAGTTCGGAGACGCCGGCGCCGGCGGCCTCGATCTCGGTGCGCAGCGAGGCGCCGCGGGCGGCGATGTCCTCGGCGATCGCCGCGCCGGTGGCGGCGAAGTGGCGGCTCAGGCCCTCGCCGGTCTCGGCGAAGCGGGCGGTGATCGTGCCGCCGGTCTGCGCGAAGCGCTCGGTCAGCTCGGTCCCGCGCGAGAGGAAGGCCTCCTCCAGGCCCTTGGTCGAGCGCTCGAAGGTCTCGCGCACGGCGCCGCCCTGGCGGTCGAGCGCCTCGATCAGGCCGGTGCCGGTCTCGGACAGGGACTGGGCGACGGCGCCCGCGTTGTCGGCGAGCGTGCGGGTGAGCGCCCCGCCGGTGCGCTCGAAGGCCTGCGTCACCTCGTCGGCGCGCTGCTGCAGCGCGGTGGTGAGGTTGGTGCCGATCTCCTCGAGGCCGCCGCGGACGCCCTCGCTGGTGGCGGTGAGCTGGCGGATCAGGTCGTCGCCGCGGGTCGAGACGTTGCCGACCACCCGCTCGCCGACCTCGCCCAGCGCCTCGCTGATCGCGGTGCCGCGGGCGTCGAGCGCCCCGGTCACGCGCTCGCCCGCGCCGTTGATCGCCGCGACGATGCGCTCGGCCGCGCCCTCCAGCTCGCTCGACAGGTTCTCGTGCGAGCCGGTGATCGCCCCGCGCACCCGGTCGGCGCTGCCGACGATGGACTCGCGCTGGGCGATCAGCTCGTCGACGAGGCTGCGGATGCGAATCTCGTTGTCGGAATAGGCCCGCTCCAGCGTCGAGATCTCGCCGCGCACCAGGGTCTCGAGTTCGCCCGCGCGGGCGAGCGCCCGCTCCACGCCGTCGCCGACGGCGGCGACCTCGCGGCGCACGGTCTGCGACATGGTCAGCACCGCGTCGGTCGAGAAGCTCTCGGGCTCGGCCAGCCGGATCGCCACCTCGCCGACGGCGCGGGCGACGAGGCGCATCTCGTGGGCGCGCACCGCCAGCATCGCCGTGATCAGGAACAGCACGATCGGCCCGGCGATGGCGGTGGCCACCACCGCCGCCTGGAGCGCGGTGAGCCCGGTGACGAAGGTCTTCAGGTCGCCGCCGGACTGGTTCCAGGCGAGCGCGACCAGGCCGTTGAGCCAGAGGAAGGAGGCGATGGCGGCGACGAGGTAGGGCTTGCGCGAGGGCCGCACCCGCAGCGTCTGCTGCAGGATGCCGATGTTCTGGCGGTCGTCGTTGGCCACCAGCGAGCGGTCGGGGGGCAGGAGGCCGCCCTCGCGGCGCGAGCGCCCGCGCTCCGGCAGGGGAATGTCCGAGGCGGACGGGTCGATGTCGAGGTTCGGGGTGCGGCGTCCCCCGGCCTCGGAGAAGGGATCGGCCAGCGGGTCGCCGTCGCCGACATCGGGGAGGCGGGGCTCGACGCGGGCGGTCTCGCCCGGCGCCGGAATGTCCAGATTCAAAGCCTGCTCGATCGCGGAGAGGGCCGCCTCCGCCGGATCCTTCAGCTTCTTCTCGGTGGCCATGCAACCCTCGTACGCATCGCCGTCCATGGCGGAGCTCGCGCTCTCCGCAATGGAGACGGATTTACCCGACGTCCCACGGGACCTTAGTCTCTTGGAACATGCACCCGATACCCGATCGGCCCGGCGCACCCAAGAAACCTTAACGGAATGGTTACCAAGCCGGGTCCCGTGATCCGGCATCCGCCTCAAGTTCTGACGCCTGCAGGCAGAAACGGGTACGCCCCGGCCGGCCCTGCGCTGTGGATAGCCGGCGCCACCCACAGGCGGGTCGCCGTGCCGAGCCTAATCCACAGGTCGGGGCCGGTCGAACGACCATTCGGTGCCGAAAACCGTTTATAACGCAGTCGATGAGGACGGACGTGGACGTCGAGAACAAGCTCGCCCCTCTGCTCGATCGCGCCCATCTCGACGCGCAGACCTTCGGCGATGCCGATCTCGCCCGCGAGGTTCTGACGCTGTTCGAGGAGCAGTGCCGCCGGCTGCTGCCGGCCTTGGCGGAGGAGGGGCGCCCGGCGGGGGAGCGGGCCGACCTCGCCCACACCCTCAAGGGCGCGGCCCTGGGCGTCGGGGCGATGCGGGTCGCCGAGGCGAGCGCGGCCGTCGAGACCGGGCTTCGCGGCGACGGCACGGCCGATCTGGACGCGTTGCGGAGCGCCGCGGCGCGGACGGTGGAGACGCTCGGCGCCTTCGGCCTGGAGGCGTGAGCGGACGGGATTTCGGCTTGCATGACCGGTCGCACCAGACTGCCGTCGGCGGGCGACGGCGGTCCGGGCGCTCGGGCCGGCGATCAGGGATGCGCGCGCCGTCACCGCCGTCGCCGTCGGCGCGACGGAAAAGCGCCCGCTTGCCGCTTGCATTCTTGCGCCGCCGCCCGCAAGCAGGCGCCACACCGCCCCTCGAAGGATCGCAGGCGGACGCCGACACGTCCCGGAGCAAGGTATGCCCAAAATCACCTACGTCGATCACGCCGGCACGGCCCGCACGATCGATGGTGAGGTCGGCTCGACCGTCATGGAGACGGCGATCCGCAACAACGTTCCGGGGATCGATGCCGAGTGCGGCGGCGCCTGCGCCTGCGCCACCTGCCACGTCTACGTGGACGAGGCCTGGGCCGACAAGGTCGGGCCCGCCGAGCCGATGGAGCAGGACATGCTCGACTTCGCCTCGGACGTGCGCGCGACCTCGCGCCTGTGCTGCCAGATCCGCGTGACACCCGAACTCGACGGCCTCGTCGTGACGACCCCGGCCCGCCAGGGCTGAGGCCCCGGACAGGGCGCTCTGCCGGTCGGCCTATCGCAGCAGCGCCCGCATCGCCCCGTCCAGCCCCTCGAGCGTCAGCGGAAACATCCGGTCGGAGACGATCCGGCGGACCATGCCGATCGATTGGGTGTAGGCCCAGTGCTCGGCCGGGACGGGATTGAGCCAGACCGCCTTGGGAAAGTGATCGAGCACGCGGCCGAGCCAGACCTCGCCCGCCTCCTCGTTCCAGTGCTCCACCGAGCCGCCGGGATGGGCGATCTCGTAGGGGCTCATGGAGGCGTCGCCCACGAACACCACCCGGTAGTCGGACGGGTAGGTGCGGATCACGTCGAGGAGCGGGATGCGCTCGTCGTGGCGGCGATGGTTCTGCGTCCACACCGCCTCGTAGGGGCAGTTGTGGAAGTAGTAGTGCGCGAAGTGCTTGAACTCGGAGCGCGCGGCCGAAAAAAGCTCCTCGGCCAGTTCCACGTGCCAGTCCATCGAGCCGCCGACATCGAGGAAGAGCAGCACCTTCACGGCGTTGCGCCGCTCCGGGCGCAGCCTCACGTCGATGAAGCCCTTGCGGGCGCTCTCGCGGATGGTGCCGTCGAGGTCGAGTTCCTCGGCCGCCCCCGTCCGGGCGAAGCGGCGCAGGCGGCGCAGGGCCACCCGCATGGAGCGGGTGCCGAGTTCGCGGGAATCGTCGAGATCCTTGAACTCCCGCCGGTCCCACACCTTCACCGCGCGGAAGTTGCGGTTGCCGTCCTGGCCGATGCGGATGCCTTCGGGATTGTAGCCGTAGGCGCCGAAGGGCGAGGTGCCCCCGGTGCCGATCCATTTCGAGCCGCCCTGGTGGCGTCCCTTCTGCTCGGCGAGGCGCTGCTTCAG
>NZ_BPRD01000431.1 GCF_022179745.1 Methylorubrum podarium | reverse complement strand
GCGACACGCTCTCCGGCAATCTCGCCACGAGCGCCACCGTGGCGGGCGACGTCGGCGTCTACGCGATCACGCAGGGCAGCCTCGCCGCCTCGCCCGACTACGCGGTGACCTACCAGGGCGCCGACCTGACGGTGGCGGCCCGCCCGGTCACGATCGCGGCGGACACCCTGAGCCGGATCTACGGCGATGCGAACCCGGCGCTGACCTACACGGTCGGCGGCAGCGGGCTCGTCAACGGCGACAGCCTGACCGGGGGGCTGTCCACGACCGCGACGGCGGACAGCGGCATCGGCCTCTACGCCATCGCGCAGGGGACGCTCACGGCGTCGCCCAACTACGCGGTCACCTACCGGGGTGCGGGCCTCGCCGTGACGGCACGACCGATCACGATCGCGGCGGACGCCCTGAGCCGCGCCTACGGCGATGCGAACCCGGTGCTGACCTACACTCTGGGCGGGCGCGGCCTCGCCAACGGCGACAGCCTGACCGGCGGCCTCGTCACCACGGCCGGTGCCACGAGCGGCGTGGGAGACTACGCCGTCGCTCAGGGGACGCTCGCGGCGTCGCCCAACTACGCCGTGACCTATCGGGGCGCCGACCTGACGGTCACGGCACGCCCGATCACCCTCACGGCGGACGCGCAAAGTCGCGTCTACGGCGATGCGAACCCGGTGCTGACCTACGCGGTGGGCGGACGCGGCCTCGTCAACGGCGATACGCTGAGCGGGGCTCTCGCCACCGCGGCGGATGGCACGAGCGATGTCGGTCGCCACGCCATCACACAAGGCTCGCTCGCGGCGTCGCCCAACTACGCCGTGACCTACCGGGGCGCCGACCTGACGGTCACGGCACGCCCGATTACGCTCACCGCGGACGCGCAAGGCCGCCTCTACGGCGATGCGAACCCGGCGCTGACCTACACGGTCGCCGGACGCGGCCTCGTCAACGGCGACAGCCTGACCGGCGGCCTCGCCACCATGGCCGGTGCCACGAGCGGCGTCGGGGACTACGCCATCACACAAGGCTCGCTCGCGGCGTCGTCCAACTACGCAGTCACCTACCAGGGGGCGACCCTGACCGTGACGGCCCGACCGATCACCGTGACGGCGGACGCGCAGAATCGCGTCTACGGCGATTCCAACCCGGCGCTCACCTACACGGTCGGCGGGTGCGGGCTGGTGAACGGCGATACCTTGGGCGAACTGGCCACCGCCGCGACGACGGCGAGCGGGGTCGGAGCTTACGCCATCACCCAGGGCAGCCTGCCCACCTCGTCCAACTATGCGGTGACCTACCAGGGCGCCGACCTGACGGTGACGGCGCGCCCGATCACCCTCTCCGCCGACGCGCAGAGCCAAGTCTACGGCGACGCCAACCCGGCGCTCACCTACACGGTCGGCGGGCGCGGTCTCGTCAACGGCGACACGCTCGCCGGCGCGCTCGCCACAAGCGCGACGCTCGCGAGTGACGCGGGCACCTACGCGATCACGCGAGGATCGCTCGCGGCCTCGGACAACTACGCCGTGACCTATCAGGGAGCGAACCTCGCCGTAACGGCGCGCCCGATCACGGTCACGGCGGACGCGAAAAGCCGCGTCTACGGCGACGCCAACCCGCCTCTGACCTACACGGTGGGCGGGCGCGGCCTCGTCAACGGCGACGCGCTCGTCGGCGGCTTGGCCACCACCGCGACGGCGACCAGCGGCGTCGGTCGCTACACCATCACGCAAGGATCGCTCGCGGCCTCGGGCAACTACGCGGTCACCTATCAGGATGCGAATCTCGCCGTGACGGCCCGGCCGATCACCGTGACGGCGGACGCCCTGAGCCGGATCTACGGCGATGCCAACCCCACCCTCACCTACACGGTGGGCGGGCGCGGCCTCGTCAACGGCGACGTGCTCTCCGGCGCGCTTGCCACGGGCGCGACGCTCGCGAGCGACGCCGGCACCTACGCGATCACGCAGGGTTCGCTCGCGGCGTCCGACAACTACGCCGTGACCTATCAGGGCGCACGCCTCGCCGTGACGGCGCGCCCGATCACGATCACGGCGGATGCACAGAGCCGCGTGTACGGTGATGCCAATCCGGCGCTCACCTACACGCTGGGCGGGCGCGGTCTGGTCAACGGCGACGCGCTCGTCGGCGGCCTCGCCACGGGTGCGACGCTCGCGAGCGATGTCGGCGCCTACGCGATCACGCAGGGCTCGCTCGCGGCCTCCGACAACTACGCGGCCACCTATCAGGGGGCGAACCTCGCCGTCACGGCACGGCCGATTACGATCACGGCGGACGCGCAGAGCCGCGTCTACGGCGCGGCCAACCCGGCGCTCACCTACACGGTCGGCGGGCGCGGCCTCGTCAACGGCGACACGCTCTCCGGCA
>NZ_BPRD01000430.1 GCF_022179745.1 Methylorubrum podarium | reverse complement strand
ATGGCGTCCTTGCCGGCGGTGGCCGCCTTGCAGGCCTCCGGCAGCTTCACGGCGGACTGCATCGAGCCATGGTCGTGGTCGGCCGCGAGAGCCATCCCGGCGCCCGGGAGCGCCAGGGCCGCGGCGAGAATCAGGGTACGAACAAGCATGATTGCCTTCTCTCGTTGGGGGTGAGGAGCGGCCCGGTCGGCCGCCCCGGATCCATCAGGCGGCCATCTTCCGGCAGCTCTCGGCGCAGCGGCGGCACTGCTCGACGCATTGCTGCATGTCGCCGACCTGCTCGCAGCTGCGGGCGCAGTCCTCGCAGACGTCGGCGCACTCGGCGCAGGTATGCTTGTGGTGTGCGGTCCCCAACAGCATGAAGTGCGCCGAGGTCCGGCAGATTTCGGCGCAGGCGAGCATCAGCCGGAAGTGTTCGGGCTCGACGTGCTTGCCGCCGGCCGGGAGGCAGTGGTTCGAGGCCATGCTGAGGCAGGTCTGGTAGCAGCGTAGGCACTCGTCGATGCAGGACTGCATCTCGCTCGACATCTGGTGCATTCAGGTTCTCCGTCTATCCATCGCAAGGTTTGCGGCACGACTGGAATGCTGACTCAGTATCAGATAAGTCAGACCGTCATTACCCTAATATAGAACTCACGGGATACAGATGCGTTCTGAAATAAATACTCTGAAGCATCACGTATTCGGGAGGGCCGCCTGCGCGCGGACGCGACCGCTCAGTTGGTGCCGCGCTTCCTGAGGAAGGCCTCCATCTGGGCGATCTCAACGTCCTGAGCCTTGATGATCTCCTCAGCCAGCTTCCGGATCTCGGGGTCCTTGGAATGCTGGAGGGCGACCTTGGCCATCCCGACGGCGCCCTTGTGGTGGGGAATCATGCCGCGCACGAAATCGACGTCGACGTCGTTCGAGTAGCGGATGTCCATGTTCCGGTGCATCTCGGCATCGACGTCCCGGAACGCCTTCGTGGCCGGCGTGTCCGCTTTGTCCGCGGCAGCCATGGCGGCGTGGTCGTGACCGCCATGGCTGGCATGGTCGTGGGCCTCGTGCGCTAAGGCGATGCCCGAGAGGCCGAGGGCCAGGGCTCCGGCGGCGAGGGTCGAGGTCAGGGTCTTCATCGAGGAGGCTTCCTGGTGCGAGGGGTCAGTTGAACTTGCCGCTGGCGGTCGCGCCGTCGGGACCAGTGAGTTGCACGGCCCCCTTGGGGCTTTCGCCGAGGGCGACCGCGGCCCTGCCGGACAGGCGGTTGCCGTCGGCGGGCTCCAGGGGGACGCGGGTCGGCTTGCCGCCGACGACGAGGATGGCCGTGCCCTTGAAGCCGGAGGTCGGGACCGGCTTCTGGCCCTCGTCCAACAGGAACACGTCGACGGTCTCGCCTTTGGTGACGAGCTCGACGTGGAACTTGCCCGCGTCCGCCACCCGGCCGCCGTGCTGGCCGGTGGTCTCGTGGGCGTAGGCGGCGGTCGCGGCGAGCAGGCCGGCGGCCAGGGTCACTCTCGAAAGGATCATGGGGAACTCCTCGGTTGCGGGGTCAGTAGGCCTCGGCCGGCCGCGGGGGCGCGCCGTCCGGGGATGGGTAGGCCGGCGCCTCGGCGTGCAGCGCACGCAGCCGCTCAAGCGGCCTGCGGCCGAAGCGCAGGAACAGGACGGGGGTCAGGAAGGTGTCGAGCAACGTCGCGCTGATCAGGCCGCCGAAGATCGTCACCGCGACCGGGTGCAGGATCTCCTTGCCCGGGCTCGCCGCGTCGTAGAGCAGCGGCAACAGCGCCACGCCGGCCGAGAGCGCCGTCATCAGCACCGGGGTCAGCCGTTCCAGACTGCCGCGCACGACGAGTTCGGGCCCGAACGGCACGCCCTCGTGCAGCGACAGGTTCAGGTAGTGGCTGATCTTGAGGATGCCGTTGCGGGCCGCGATGCCGGTCAGCGTGATGAAGCCGATCATCGACGCGACCGAGAGCGGCTGCCCGACCAGCCACAGGGCCGCCACCGAGCCGATCAGGGCGAGCGGCACGTTGCCCATGATGATGAGCGCCAGCGCGGCCGAGCGGTAGCGGCTGTAGAGGATGGCGAAGACCAGCGCCAAGGACAGGCCGGAGAGCGCCGCGATGGTCCGGCTCGCCTCCTCCTGCGCCTGGAAGGTGCCCTCCAGGCTGGTGAAGAAGCCGGGCGGCATCGGCTCCTGGGCCACCGCCTCGCGGATCGCCGCCACGATCGTGGCCATGTCGCTCTCGGCCGTGGTGTTGGCCTGGACCACGATGCGGCGGCGGGCGTTCTCGCGCAGGATCTGGTTCGGCCCGTCCGTCTCGCGGATGTCCGCGACCTGGCGCGCCGGCACCCAGCCCGAGGGCGTCTCCAGCAGCAGGTCACCGAGGCCAGCCGTCGTCCGCCGGTTCTCCGACAGGCGCAGCACCACGTCGAAGCGGCGCACGCCGTCGACGACCGTCGAGACCACCCGCCCGTTCGAGAGGCGGCTGATCTGCTCGACGACCGCGGCGGGCTGGACCCCGTAGAGGGCCGCCCGGGTGTAGTCGACGCGCACCTCCAGCTGCGGGATGCGGACCTGCCGCTCGACCTGCAGGTCGGCGAGCCCCGGGATCTTGGCGAGGCGGTCCCTCAGGCCGTTCGCCACCCGGCGCAGGGCGTCGAGGTCGTCGCCGAACACCTTGAGCGCGATCTCAGCGCGGACGCCCGAGAGCATGTGGTCGAGCCGGTGCGAGATCGGCTGGCCGACGTTGACCGCCACCGGCAGGGCACCGAGGCGCCCGCGGATGTCGGCGACGAGCGCCTGCTTCGGACGCTTCAGCCCATCGTCCAGGGCGACGTCGATCTCGGAGGAATGCACCCCCTCGGCGTGTTCGTCGAGCTCGGCCCGGCCGGTCCGGCGGCCGACCGCCTTCACGCCCGGAATCTCCAGGAGCAGTTTTTCCGCGATCAGCCCGACCCGGTTGCTCTCGGCGAGCGAGATGCCCGGGTTGAAGGTCATGCTGACCGTGAACGAGCCCTCGTTGAACGGCGGCAGGAAGGCGCGCGGCAAGTTCCAGGCGGCGATGCCGGCGGCGGCCACCGCGGCCGCGACGGTGCCGACCAGCAGGCCCTTATGCCGGAAAGCCACCCGCAGCAGGGCGGCGTTGCCGCGCTTGAGCAGCTTCAGCAAGCGGCTGTCGTGCTCCTCCAGGTTCCGGAGCCCCGGCAGCAGCCAGGACGCCAGCACGGGCGTCAGGGTGATGGAGGTGAGCAGGCTCGCCAGGATGGAGATGATGTAGGCCTGCCCCAGGGGCGCGAAGAGCCGGCCCTCGATGCCTGAGAGCGCGAACAGCGGCACGAAGACCAGGATGATGATCAGCGTCGCGTAGACGATGCCGGAGCGGACCTCGTTCGAGGCCGAGACCACCACCTCGAAGGTGCTCCTAGGGTTGCCCGCCTTCCGATTCTCGCCGAGCCGTCGGTAGATGTTCTCGACGTCCACGACGGCGTCGTCGACGAGCTCGCCGATGGCGATGGCGAGCCCCCCGAGCGTCATCGTGTTGATGGACAGGCCGAACAGGTGGAACACCAGAGCGGTCGTCAGCACCGAAACCGGGATGGCCAGCAGCGAGATCGCGGTGGTGCGCACGTTCAAGAGGAAGGCGAACAGCACCAGGGCCACCACCAGCACGGCCTCGACGAGGACGCGCTCGACGTTGCGGATCGAAGTCTCGATGAAGTCGGCCTGCCGGAACAAGACCTGGTCGGCCTTGATGCCGCCGGGCAGGGTCGGGTTGAGTTCCTTCAGGGCGGTCTCGATGCTGCGGGTCAGCCGCACCGTGTCGACGTCGGGCTGCTTCTCGACCGAGACGATGACCGCGGGCTTGGCCATGTAGCCGGCATCGCCCCGCTTCACCTTCGCGGCGAAGGACACCTCGGCGAGTTGGCGCAGGTAGACCGGGGCGTCGGCGACCGTGGCGACCACGAGGTTGCGCAGGTCGTCGAGGCTCATGGTCCGGCCGATGTTCCGGATCAGGTACTCGCGGGCGTTCTGGTCGGTGAAGCCGCCGCCGGCGTTGGTGCCGAACTGCGCGAGCGCCGTCTCCAGCTGGGCGTTCGTCACCCCGAGCGCGCGCATCGCCGCCGGGTTTGGGCTGACCCGGAACTGGCGCACCTCGCCCCCGATGGGGATGACCTGCGCCACGCCCGGGATGGTCAGCAGCCGGGGCCGGATGGTGAAGTCGGCGACCTCGCGCACCTGCATGGGGGTCGCGGTCTCGCTGGTGACCGCCACCAGCAGGATCTGGCCCATGATCGAGGAGACAGGGCCCATCACAGGGGTGACGCCGCGGGGCAGCTGGTCCTGGACGAGGGACAGGCGCTCCGCGACCTGCTGCCGGTTCCGATAGATGTCGGTCCCCCAGTCGAACTCGACGTAGGTGATGGACAGGCCCACGCCCGAGACCGAGCGCACGCGGGTCACGCCGGGGAGACCGTTCATCCGGGTCTCGATGGGATAAGTGACGAGTTGCTCGACCTCCTGGGGGGCGTACCCTTCCGCCTCCGTCATGACCGTGACGGTGGGTCTGTTGAGGTCGGGAAAGACGTCGACCGGCAGCTTGGTCGCGGTGAAGGCGCCGTACAGTACCAGCACCGCGGCGAGCGCGAGGACGAGCAGGCGGTTGCGGACCGACTGGCTGACGAGGAAGGTGAACATCGGGCGGCCTCCTCAGCGAACCTGGTCGAGGAGTTCGGCGCCCTGGGTCACGACCCGCTTACCGGACCCGATCCCCTCGGCCACGAGCACCCGGCCGCCGTCGAGCGGCTCGACCCGAACGGGCCGCGCCTCGAAGCGCTCGGCGGTGGTGTGCTCGTAGACGACGTCCTGCCCGTTGCCGGTGCGCACCACGGCAGAGCGCGGCAGCGCCAGGCCGGCCTGCTCGGTGTCGGTCCCGGCCAGCACCGTGACGAACTGGCCGACCCGCAGGCCGGAGGCGTCGCCCTGGACCGCGAACTGGACCGGTATGGCCTGGTTGCGGTCGGCGAGCCCCGTGCCCTGGTAGGCGAGCTTCAGGGTCCGTCCGTCGGCGAGACGGGCCGTAGCGTTCTGCGCCGCGGTCAGAGCGTCGAAGCTGAGGGCCTCGACCCAGAGGCGGTTTGGATCGACGATCTGGAAGACCATGGCGCCGGGCGCCGCCATCTGCCCGGCCACTGCGGTCGCCTGCGCCACCACGCCGTCGACGGGCGAGACCAGGGCCTCGGGCTGCTGGCGGATCTTGTCGAGGGCCGCGCGGCGGTCGTGCAGGCCATTGAGCTCCGCGACCGCGTCGTCGAGCTGGGTCGTGGCGACGGCGCCGGTCGTGGCGAGCTTCCGGTAGCGCTCGACCCGGCGCTCGACGATGGCGATCTGCTGGTCGAGTTCGCCCTGGCGCTGGCGCATGTCGGAGACGTCGACGGCCTGGACCGGCGGCGTCACCGTGGCGAGCACGTCGCCCTTGCGAACCTTCGTGCCGAGGCGAGGGAAGACGCCGGACGGCGGTGGCGAGATCCGTCCGCCGACCGAGGACTGGACGACGCCGCTGGCGTTCGGGTCCGGGATGATGCGGCCCGGCAACTCGACCGAGCGGTGGAAGCTGCCCTGCTCGGTCATGATGGTGCGCAGGACCAGCAGCCGTTGCGTCGGCTTCGGCACGAAGACGGAGCCGTCGGGCAGGCGCTGCGCGAGGTCCGACGAGGCCGGCGTCGTCTGGCGCGGCTCGATCAGGGCGGCGCCCTCAACGGTTGAGCCGTGGTCCTCGTCGCCGTGCGCGAAGGCGGCGGTGCCGAGGACGAGGGTGATGCCGATGGCGACCAGCGCCACCGCCGGCGCGCCACGGCGCCCGCGTGCGAGCGCCGTCACGAGCACGCCGAGCAGGAAGGCGACGGCGACCGCGGCCACCAGGGCCGGGTCCTTGGCCATCAGCCGTTCCCTGATGCCGTGGGCGACCTCGGAGACGCGCGCCAGGGCAGCCTGAGCCGGGGCCGGCTTGGCAGGCGCCGCGGCCGCGGCGACCTTCGGGTCGGGCACTGTGACCGCCACGGTCAGCACATCGACCGCGTCCCCGGCCGTGACGGTCGCGAGGAGCTCGTGCCGGCCGGGCTTCGACAGCCACGGGACCGGCAGCGCGTAGCCGCCGTCGGTCGTGGCGGTCGCGACCCTGGGACCGTCCGGCGTCTCGACCTCGATGGTCGCGCCGGGCACCGGCTCGTTCGTCCGGAAGCGGTCGAGGAACAGCGTCAGGGTGCCGTCGCGCGGGACGGCGACGAGTTCGAAGGCGTCCGAAAGCGCCTCGCCGCGCGGCGCGATGGTCTTCGAGAGGGGCGGCGGCACGGCGCCGTGGTCGTGGCCCTCGTGGGCAAGCGCAGGCCCCGTTAGGACGGCAGCAAGCAGCGCCACCACGCCATAGGCGGCGGCAAAACGGGTCGACATGAATAGGAATCCTCGCGTCGGGAAGTCCGGACGGCGCCGATAGCGGGCGCATTCCGGGCGTCGCGCGCCTCAGGCGCGCCCTACTTCACGCGAGGGTTCGTAGGGGCTCGGGCAGGGCCTCGGGGTCGACGCCTGAACGGGCATCGACGTCGTGCGGGATCA
>NZ_BPRD01000429.1 GCF_022179745.1 Methylorubrum podarium | reverse complement strand
CGGGACCCGGGACGGCCGAGGTCATCCTGGTGATCTGCCGGACCGAGGGGCTGCAGCAGGTGGTCTGGGTCGGCGTGCCACTCTCCGGCGACGACCTCGCGAAAGCGCGTCGGGCCATCCACGACGAAGGCGTTCGCCGTTACGGCGAACCCGAGCCGGGACCGACGGCGGATGCGGAACTCTGGCCCGGTGGGCAGGCGCTGCTGGCCAGCCGCGAAACCGCGGACGGACGGCGCGAACTCGTCATGACGACGTTCGGCCCCGGATACCAGGCCTGTTCCGGGACGCACCACGTCGAGGCCGGGCATCCGGCTGGCGCACACGTGGCCGACCTGATCGGCGGAATCGCGCCCTGAAACCCGCGGTCGGACACATCATCGCAAACCTGGGATCGGCATATGGGACACGGACACGCACACGGCGGCGGCCATGGGCATTCGCACGGCGGCGGCATTCCCTCGGGCTCGGCTGCGGCCCGCAACAAGGGACGCCTCGCCTGGGCGCTCGGGCTGACCTTGACCTACATGTTCGCCGAGGTCGTCGGCGGCCTGCTCACCGGCAGCCTCGCGCTCCTGGCGGATGCCGCGCACATGGTCACGGACGCCGGCGGCCTCGCCCTGGCGTTGCTCGCCATTCACTACGCGGCCAAGGCGCCGACGGCGGGCAAGAGCTTCGGGTATATGCGCTTCGAGATCCTCGCGGCGCTCGCCAACGCCGTCGTGCTGCTCGGGGTCACCGCCTACATCCTCTACGAGGCCTATCGGCGCTTCGTGGAGCCGACCGAGATCCTCGGCTGGCCGATGATGCTGGTGGCGCTGGTTGGGCTGGGCGTGAACCTCGCCAGCATGAAGCTGCTGTCGGGCGGCTCGTCCGAGAGCCTCAACGTGAAGGGCGCCTACTTCGAAGTCTTTTCGGACATGCTGGGCTCGGTCGGCGTCATCCTCGCGGCCCTCGTGGTGATGGGCACGGGCTGGACCTGGGTCGATCCTCTCATCGGCGCCGGCATAGGCCTGTTCATCGTACCCCGGACCTGGCGACTGCTGAGCGAAGCCCTTCACATCCTGTTGGAGGGCACGCCTCCCGGCGTGGACCTCGCCGCCCTGAAGACCGAGATCGAGGCGATGCCGGGGGTGCGCCGCGCCTACGACCTGCATGCCTGGACGTTGACGTCGGGCTTCGACGCGATGAGCGGGCACGTGGTGGTCGACGACGTCGCCGGCGGGCCGGCGGTGATCCGTGCCGTGCGGGGCCTAATGAAGGAGCGGCACGGCATCGAGCACGTCACCGTCCAGGTCGAGGACGAGGCACTCTCCGCGGAGTTCCCGCACCTTCCCGTCTGAGGCGGCGCGGCCATGGTAGGCAAGAAGCTGGCCCGGGAAATCGAGAGATGGGAGTCCAAGCCGCGCGGCAGGCGTCGTGCCCGTCCGCACGTCAGAAGGCGGGCGGGACGCGACCTCGTCAAGGTGCTGGCGGTGTGCTTCCTGCTCCTGGGCTTCCTGGTGCTCCTGGGCCATTTGTCCTGACCCGGAGGTAGCCGGGCCGAGGCGGCCTGCGCGGAAGGAACCGCACGGGCCGCCCCACCGACGGCCCTACTGCTTCTCGAACCGCGCCTGGATGTTGTGCCCGTGCATCTTCGCGGACAGCACGACCTTCGCTCCCGCCGCCAGCGGGGCCTTAAGGTCGGCCATGAGCTTGTTCGGCGCCCCCGGCTTCAGGGTCAGCGTCTCCGTCTTGCCTCCGACCTGCACGAATGCCTTGGCCGAGAGGCCGGCGGTCTCGACCGGCTTGCCGTCCTCACCGGTCACGAAGAAGGTGATGCCGGTCTCGGTCGCGACGAACTCGACGGGATGTCCATCGGCGACCGTCGTCTGGCCGCCGTTCGGGCCGGCGGCGAGGCAGGGCGACGCGAGGGCGATGGCGACGGCAACGACGGCGAGGCGGAAGGGGGAGCGCATGACGATGTCCTTTCTCGGGGGTCGGGAAGGTCTCAGAACGCCTCGACGGGCGAACTTCTCGGTGCCTCGGGTGAAGCCTCGGGGCGGTGACGGGCCTCGTCCCGCAGCCGCTCCAGGGGCTTGCGGCCGAAGGTCAGGAACAGCACCGGGGTCAGCACGGTGTCGAGCAGCGTCGCACTGATCAGGCCGCCGAAGATCGTCACCGCCACGGGGTGCAGGATCTCCTTGCCCGGCGCGTCGGCGCCGATCATCAGCGGCACCAGGGCGACGCCCGCCGAGAGCGCCGTCATCAGGACCGGCGCCAGCCGCTCCAAGCTGCCGCGGATGACGAGGTCGCGCCCGAACGGCATGCCCTCGTGGATCGCCAGGTTCAGGTAGTGGCTGATCTTGAGGATGCCGTTGCGGGTGGCGATGCCGGTCAGCGTGATGAAGCCGATCATCGAGGCGACCGAGAGTGGCTGCCCGGCTATCCAAAGGGCGGCCACCGAGCCGATCAGGGCGAGCGGGATGCTGCCTAGGATGATCAGCGTGAAGACGACCGAGCGGTAACGGGAGTAGAGCAGCGCGAAGACCAGGGCGAGGGAGAGCAGCGACAGCAGGCCGATGGTCCGGCTCGCCTCTGCCTGGGCCTGGAAAGAGCCCTCCAGGCTCGTGGCGTACCCGTTGGGCAAGTTCGCCGCGGCGACCTTCTCCTGGATGGCCTGGACGATCTTTCCCATGTCGGAGCCGGGTTGGGTGTTGGCCTGCACGACGATGCGGCGCCGGGCGTTCTCGCGCAGGATCTGGTTCGGCCCGTCGGTCTCGCGGATGTCGGCGATCTGGCGGGCCGGCACCCAGCCGGACGGGGTCTCGATGAGGAGGTCGCCGAGGCGCTGGGTCGTGCGCATCGTGTCGGAGAGGCGCATCACCACGTCGAAGCGGCGGTAGCCGTCCACCACCCGCGAGACCACCTGCCCGTTCGACAGGCGGCTCAACTGCTCGACCAGGGCCGCGGGTTGGACGCCGTAGAGGGCCGCGCGGGCATAGTCGACGCGAATTTCCAACTGGGGGATGAGCACCTGCTTCTCGACCTGGAGGTCGGCGAGGCCGGGGATGTCCGAGAGCCGCGCCCTCGTGTCCTCGGCGAGCGCGCGCAGGGTGTCGAGATCCTCGCCGAAGATCTTGAGCGCGATCTCGGCGCGCACGCCCGAGAGCATGTGGTCGAGCCGGTGCGAGATCGGCTGGCCGACGTTGACGCTGACGGGCAGCACCGCGAGGCGCCCGCGGATGTCGGTGACGAGTTCGGGCTTGGGTCGCGACCCCGGCTTCAGGTCGATCTCAAGGTCGGAGGAGTGGACGCCTTCCGCGTGCTCGTCGAGCTCGGCCCGGCCGGTGCGGCGACCGATGGACTTCACGTCCTGCATCTCCAGGAGCAGCCGTTCCGCCACCAGTCCGATCCGGTTGCTCTCGGCCAGCGAGATGCCGGGGTTGAAGGTCATGTTGACCGTGAACGAGCCCTCGTTGAACGGCGGCAGGAAGGTGCGTGGCAGGAAGGTCGCCGCGAGCCCGGCCGCCGCCACCGCCAGACCGGCGACCGCCATGACCGGCCGGCCATGCCCGAGCAGGCCGCGCAGCAGGGCGGCGTTCCCGCGCTTAAGCCACTTGAGGAATTGGCTGTCATGCTCCTCCAGTCGCTTGAGGCCCGGCAGCAGGTAGTAGGCCAGCACCGGCGTCAGGGTGATGGAGACGAGGAGGCTCGCCAGGATCGAGACGATGTAGGCCTGACCCAGCGGGGCGAAGAGCCGGCCCTCGATGCCCGACAGGGCGAAGAGCGGCACGAACACCAGCACGATCACCATAGTGGCGTAGACGATGCCGGAGCGCACCTCGTTCGAGGCCTCTACCACGACTGTGAAGACGCTTTTGGGGTTACCCGCTTTACGGTTCTCGCCGAGTCTCCGAAAAATGTTTTCGACGTCGACCACCGCGTCGTCGACGAGTTCGCCGATGGCGATGGCGAGGCCGCCAAGGGTCATCGTATTGATCGACAGCCCGGCGAGGTGGAACACGACCGCGGTCGCCAGGATCGAGACCGGGATCGCCGTGAGCGAGATCGCGGTGGTGCGCACGTTCAAGAGGAAGGCGAACAGCACCACCGCGACGACGACGACGGCCTCCATCAGCACCGTCTCGACGTTGCGTATCGAGGTCTCGATGAAGTTCGCCTGCCGGAAGATGAGCTGGTCGGCGCGCACGCCCTTGAAGGCGCATGCCTCGCCGACGGGTTCGGCCACGGACGGACCCGTCCGATCCGAGCTGCCCTTGCCCGCGTCGGGGCCGCAGGCGTTCAGGCTGGCGGTGATCTCCGCGAGGGCCGTCTCGACCTCGCGGGTGAGCCGCACCGTGTCGACGGCCGGCTGCTTCTCGACCGAGACCACGACCGCGGGCGCGCCCATGTAACCGGCATCACCCCGCTTCACCCGGGCCGCGAAGGAGACCTCGGCCACCTGCCGCAGGTAGATCGGTCGGCCGTTGACGGTGGCGACGACCATGTTGCGCAGGTCGTCGAGGCTCATGCTCCGGCCGAGGTTCCGGATCAGGTACTCGCGGGCGTACTGGTCGGTGAAGCCGCCGCCGGTGTTGGTGCCGAACTGAGCCAGCGCCGTCTCCAGTTGGCCATGGGTGACGCCGAGCGCCCGCAGGGCCGTGGGCTGGGGCGCGACGCGGAACTGGCGCACCTCGCCGCCCATCGGGATCACCTGGGCGACGCCGGGGATCGAGAGCAGGCGTGGTCGGATGGTGAAGTCGGCGAGTTCCCGCAATTGCATCGGCGAGACCGTGCCGCCGTTGAGGGCGACCATCACGATCTGGCCCATGATCGAGGAGACCGGACCCATCATCGGGTTGACGTTTGGGGGTAGTTGCGGGCGCACCATCGCGAGGCGCTCGGCGACCTGCTGGCGGTTGCGGTAGATGTCGGTGCCCCAGTCGAACTCGACGTAGATCACCGAGAGGCCGACGCCGGACACGGAACGCACCCGGGTCACGCCCGGCAGGCCGTTCATCTGCGTCTCGACCGGGAACGTGACGAGCTGCTCGACCTCCTGGGGGGCGAGTCCCTCGGCCTCGGTCATGATCGTCACCGTCGGCCGATTGAGGTCCGGGAATACGTCGACCGGAAGCTTGGTCGCGGTGAAGGCACCGTAGATGACGAGCACCGCGGCAAGCGCCAGTACGAGGAGGCGGTTGCGCAGGGATTGCGTGACGAGGAGCGTGAACACGGGTTGGCCTCCTCAGCGGACCTGGTTGAGGAGTTCGGCGCCTTGGGTCACGATCCGCTTGCCCGCGGCGAGCCCGGAGACGACCAGCACCTGCCCCGCATCGAGCGGCTCGACCCGCACCTCGCGGGGCTCGAAGCGCTCCGGCGCGGTGTGCTCGTAGACGATGCTTTGGCCGTTGCCGCCACGCACCACGCTCATGCGCGGAAGCGCCAACCCCTTCTGCTGTGCGTCGGTTGCGGCCAGCACGGTGACGAACTGCCCGGTCCGCAGTTCCGACGGCGCGCCTTCGACGGCGAAGTGCATCGGCACGGCTTGGCTGCGGTCGGCGAGCCCTGCGCCCATGTAGGCGAGGCGCAGCATGCGACCGTCGGCAAGGCGGGCGGTGGCGTGCTGGCCGCCGGTGAGGGCGTCGAAGCTCAGCGCCTCGATCCAGAGGCGGGTCGGGTCGACGATCTGGAACACCTGCACGCCGGGGCTCGCCATCTGCCCGGCCACGGCGGTCGCCTCGGCGATCACGCCGTCGACCGGCGCCTTGAGTGCTTCGGGCTGCTGGCGGATTGTGTCGAGGGCGGCGCGGCGGTCGAGCAGACCCTTCAGCTCGGCCTGGGCGTCCTCCAGTTGCACCTGCGATACGGCGCCGCCCGGTGCGAGCTTGCGGTAACGTTCGACCCGTCGCTCCGTGACTGCGATCTGCTGGTCGAGTTCGCCCTGGCGTTGGCGCATGTCGGAGGCGTCGACCGCCTGCACCGGCGGCGTGACATAGGCCAGCACCTCGCCCTTGCGCACCCGCGTGCCGAGCCGCGGGAAGATCCCGGATTCCGGCGGCGAGAGCCGGCCGCCGACCGAGGACTGCACGACCCCGCTGGCACTCGGATCGGGCACGATGCGCCCCGGCAGCTCGACGGTGCGGCGCATGATGTCGGAGGATGTCACCACCGTGCGCACGGCCAGTACCCTCTGGGTGGGCTTGGGCACGAAGATCGACCCGTCCGGTTGACGTCGCGCCAAGTCCTGTCCCGCCGGCGCCGGGGCGGCCATGAGGGTGGTTTGCGATCCGGGGGCACTCCCGTGACCGTGCCCCTCGCCCGCGAAGGCGCGCGGCGCGAACGCGAGGGCGACGATGAGGGCGACGAGGGCAGTGGCCGGCAAGTAACGGCGCCCCTTCATCAGGAGCGTGACCGCGATGCCGAGAAGGAAGCCGGTGCTGCCGATGGCCAGCGGCAGCGGGTCGGCCTCCTTCAGGTGGCGCTGAAAGTCGTGGGCCGCGGCGAGGCCGGATGCCCACGCGGAGACACCCGCCTCAGACTTCGGCGGCGGTGCCTCCCGCACCGTCAACGTGACCGGAAACATGTCGGTTGAGCCTGCCGCGGTCACGGTGAAGAGCACCTCGTGCTCGCCGGGGTGCAGGCTCCAATGTGCATCGACCGCGTAGCTGCCGTCCGGCATGGGCGAGGCGGTGAGGGAGCCGTCCGGCGTCTCGGCTCGGACGACGGCGTCCGTCACAGGCTCGTTGGTGCCCACACGGTCGAGGAACACGGCCAAGCGGCCGCTTCGGACGATGGCGACCAATTCGAGCGCGTCGGTGCTCGACGTACTGCGCGGCGCTGTAGCCGCCGCCGGAGCCTGCGCCTCGTTGCCGTGGTCGTGCCCCTCATGGGCGACGGCGAGCGTCGGCGCACCGGCCCAGAGGCCAAACGCCAGGAGAGCCGTCCGCAGGGCGGAGGCGGAGAGAACACGCATGGGATGATCGAGCCTTCGCGTAAAGGAGGCTGGCGGCTGTCGTTCACGGACAGCCGCTCAGGGCGCGCGTTGGAGCGCGGACCTCAGGCGAAGGTTCGAGGGGGTTCGGGAAGCGTCTCAGGAACCACGCTGTCGAACGTGACTTTGCGGACGCCAGCCAACGTTCGCTCGGGCTTCCAGGCAACCACGACGGTCAAGCAGTCCCAGCGCGCGAACGACACTGGGCAGCAAAGGCCGCAAGGACCAGCCACCGACTCTTCGGCGCTTCGGTCGGCATGGCCCACCATGTCGTCAACCTGACCTGGCCCTCCGGTCACTTGGTACCCGACCGAGACGGACGTGTCGTGTCCGACGTGAAGCTCCCCCGCGTGCGAGTGTCCCGCACCCGCCACCGAAAAGGCGGCAAGCGACACGATCTGGAAGACCGTGAGCAACGAACGCCAAAAGGACCGGGTGGCCGACATGATGCGGGGTGCATAGCACATCCACGCGGGCAGACCATGAGCTATTTGGCGCTCAACGAGTGGCGCCCCGACGAAAGTCCTTGGATGTATCCGCCCCAACCGTTCGGTCCGGTGAGCGAGGTTCAAATCCGGGCACCGGCGGGGCCGGCCGCCGGTAGGGGGTTAGGTCCCGGCCGCCATTCCGGCCGCCTTGGTGTCAGGGGTGAGGTTGTTCGCGTGCAGGGCGCGACTTCGCCCGCCGGGCTTCGTGCTCGGAGGCCATGGCCTCCGTCAGCGCGTACACTCTGGTCGCAGATTGGGAACAAACAAGGAACCTGGCGGTTGCGACTCCCGAAGCTGGGCTTAACCGGTCTGACTGGGCGTCGGACGCGATCCAGCCTCGCAAGATGGGCTCCATTCCAGGACCATCCCGGCTGCAGGAGGGGGGCGTGGCTAAGAACATCGTGGTCTTCTCGGATGGCACCGGCCAGGAAGGTGGCCTCCGCGAGGAACAGCGCCTCAGCAACGTCTACAAGCTCTACCGCGTCTGCCGGGTCGGGCCGGACAGCGGCATCGACCCGCGCGAGCAGGTCGCCTTCTACGACGCCGGCCTCGGCACGGACGGCTCGGCCCCGGGTTTCGTCGGTGCCTACCGCCGACTGCAGAAGCTGCTGTCCTCGGTGACCGGCCTGGGCATCACGAAGAACATCGCCGACTGCTACGAGTTCGCCATCAACCACTACGAGCCCGGCGACCGCATCTACCTGATCGGCTTCAGCCGAGGGGCCTACACGGCCCGTTGCGTGGCCAACGTTCTGTTCCTGTGCGGCGTCCCGACGAAAGTGCCGGGCGGAGACCTTCCACGCTTCCGCAAGGCGACGCGGGACATCGCGGATGAGGCGGTGATCAAGGTCTATGAGTACGGCGCGGGTTCACCCCGGGGCGGCGACTACGAGAAGGACCGGTTCGAGTTGGCGAGGCGATTCCGGCGCAAGTACGGGTCGGGTGACGACCTTTCCTCGAACGTGGCACCGCACTTCATCGGCGTGTTCGACACCGTCGCCTCGCTCGGCGCGACCGGACCCAAGTGGTGGGGCATTGCGGCCGGCCTGACGATCCTGGCCGTGCTGGTTGCAGCCGTGCCCGCCGTCTTGTCCGACCTAGCGTTCGGCACCGGCTACTGGCGCCCGTTCCTGGCCACCCTCTCGCTCACTGCGGCGTTCGTCCTCTGGCGTTGGCTGCCGACAGCGGTCAAGACCATCACCGACTCACCGGTGAACGGGAAGGCGCGCTGGCACATCGCGCAATGGCGCTCCGGGAACTACGACCAACTGCTGAGCGGCCATGTCGGCTATGCCCGGCATGCCCTCTCCATCGACGAGACCCGCGCCGACTTCCCGCGGGTCAGGTGGGGCAGCCGGGACGGGGTGCGGAAAAAGGTCCAGGGCGAGCCCGATCCGCTCATCCAGATGTGGTTCGCCGGCAACCACTCCGACATCGGCGGCAGCTACCCCGAAGCCGAGAGCCGGCTGTCCGACGTCGCGTTGCAGTGGATGGTGGAGCAGGCCACCAAGATCCCGGATCCGCTTCGGGTCGACGGGATGGTGTCCGAAGAGCCCGGTACCGGCCGGCTGCACCTGCATCCGGCGTCCGATGGCATGCAGCACTGCGAGGTCGCAGGCATGCACGACTCCATCGCCGGCATCCTTCCCCGCTGGCTGTCCCGTCGGATGGGATGGCTGGGATGGCCGGTGAAGGTCCGGGAGATCCCGGAGGATGCCCTGGTCCACCCGAGCGTCAGGGAAAGATTCGATCTGGCCGAGGTGACCCAATGTGATGGGAAAGGTCCTTATAGGCCGTTGGCGTTGGCGAACCACCGGGACTTCAGGACCGCTTATGCGCCGGGCTCGCCAAACCCAGGGGCAGCGAAATCCGGCATCGTCTAGCAGACCAATCTGCGATTGCAGTTGCTTGGCCATCCGCGAAGCTGCGGACCGACTACGAGGGATGGAATGAGGCTCGACAGTTTCAGGGTCACCAATTTTCGCAGCGTCGAGGATTCGGAAGAGGTCACGCTCGGCGACATGGTCTGTCTTGTCGGCAAGAACGAGGCTGGCAAGACCGCCCTCCTTCAAGCCTTGGCCGGCCTGAATCCCCACCCGGCGACACCAACGGTATTCGATAGGGAACGGGACTACCCCAGGCGGCACCTGAACGAGTACGACGCACGGCATCCGAAGGAGGAGGGCGAGGCAATCGTCATCACGTCCAAATGGTCCCTATCGCCCGAGGATGTGGCGACGCTGGCCGAAGCGTTGGGCCCCGACTGTCTCCGGTCGCGTCAGATCACCCTCTCGCGCCGCTACGACGACGAAACCTTCCGCATCGACGTTCCGCTGAACTACCCGGCCATCGCCGAGTACCTGATGGCCAGCCACGGCCTCGGCGAAACCGTCAGGGAACCGCTTGCGGAAGCCACAACCACGGACATGCTCCGAAAGGCGTTGGAGGCGTTGGCGGAGCCGACGCCGGACCAAGTCGCGCTCCTGGAAACGATCAGGTCGTTCCCCGGCCAGAACGCGGTGGGTTTCGTTGGGAGCTACATCCGCTCCGTGACGCCCCAGTTCATGTACTTTTCGTATTACGACCGCATGGCCGGGCAAATCCGGGTCGACGACATCGTACGCAACGGGGACGCACCGTACCACCATCCCGGACATCCGCATGGAAACACGCATTTGGACGTCGGCGAGAGGGTTTTCCTCGACTTCCTCGAATTCGCCGGGACCTCGGTGGAGGAGATCAAGGCGTCGACGACCTACGAGTCGCTGAACGCCAAGTGTGAATCCGCATCGAACGCCATCACCGACCAATTGCAGGAATACTGGACGTAGAACGCGTTCCTGGAGCTTGAGGTCAGGGTCACGAAGGCGGAAGCGGGCGACCCCGCCCCGTTCAACGCCGGCGCGATCGCCCGCGCCCGTGTCAGGAACACCCTTCACAGGGTGACGGTGCCGTTCTCGGAGCGTAGCGCCGGGTTCATCTGGTTCTTCTCGTTCCTGGTGAAGTTCGCGCAGGTAAGCAAGCGTGGGGGCAACCAGATACTCCTGCTGGACGAGCCGGGGCTGACCCTCCACGGCAAGGCCCAGGCCGATCTGCTGCGGTACTTCGCCGACCGACTCCTGCCGAAGCACCAAGTGGTCTTCTCCACGCATTCGCCCTTCATGGTGCCGCCCGACGACCTGACGCTCTCCCGGATCATCGAGGACCAGGTCGAGCAGAAGCGTCCAGGCTTCTGGACGACGAAGGGTACCAAGGTCAGGGGCGACGTGCTCGCCACGGACCCGGACACCCTCTTCCCCCTCCAGGCCGCCTTGGGCTACGACGTCACCCAGGCGCTGTTCATCGGCAAGCACACCCTGCTGGTCGAGGGACCGGGCGACATCCTGTTCCTCAAGGCCCTGTCGGCTCAGCTGAAGCGACGGCGACGGACCGCGCTCGACCCCCGCTGGACGATCTGTCCGGCCGGTGGGCTCGACAAGATCCAGTCGTTCGTCTCCCTGTTCAAGGGCGCGAACCTACACCTGGCGGTGATGTCCGACAGAGCCCAGGGCGACAAGCGCAAGCTTGAGCAGCTCAAGGCCGCCGGTGCCATACCAGAGAGCCGCATCATGAATTATCCCGACGTGCTCGGCATCGCCGAGGGCGACGTCG
>NZ_BPRD01000428.1 GCF_022179745.1 Methylorubrum podarium | reverse complement strand
GACCGTCGAGACCACCCGACCGTTGGAGAGGCGGCTGATCTGCTCGACGACCGCGGCGGGCTGGACGCCGTAAAGGGCCGCCCGGGTGTAGTCGACGCGCACCTCAAGCTGCGGGATGCGCACCTGCCGCTCGACTTGCAGGTCCGCGAGACCCGGGATCGAGGCCATGCGGTCGCGCAGGGAGTTCGCGACCCGCCGCAGGGCGTCGAGGTCGTCGCCGAACACCTTGAGCGCGATCTCGGCCCGCACGCCCGAGAGCATGTGGTCGAGCCTGTGCGAGATCGGCTGGCCGACGTTGACCGCCACCGGAAGGGCGGCGAGGCGCCCGCGGATGTCGGCGACCAGCGCCTCCTTCGGACGCTTCGTACCTTCGTCGAGCGCCACGTCGATCTCGGAGGAGTGGACGCCCTCGGCGTGCTCGTCGAGTTCGGCCCGACCGGTCCGGCGGCCCACCGCCTTCACGCCCGGGATGTCCAGGAGCAGCTTCTCGGCGATCAGCCCGACCCGGTTGCTCTCGGCGAGCGAGATGCCCGGGTTGAAGGTCATGCTGACCGTGAACGAGCCCTCGTTGAACGGAGGCAGGAAGGCCCGGGGCAGGTTCCAGGCGGCGACGCCCGCGGCGGCGACCGCCACGGCGACGCTTCCGACGAGCCAGCCCTTGTGCCGGAAGGCGACCCGCAGCAGGGCGGCGTTGCCCCGCTTGAGCAGCTTGAGGAAGCGGCTGTCGTGCTCCTCAAGGTTCCTGAGCCCCGGGAGCAGCAGCGACGCCAGCACCGGCGTCAGGGTGATGGAGGTGAGCAGGCTCGCCAGGATGGAGATGATGTAGGCCTGCCCCAGGGGTGCGAAGAGCCGGCCCTCGATGCCCGAGAGGGCGAAGAGCGGCACGAACACCAGGATGATGATCAGCGTCGCGTAGACGATGCCGGAGCGCACCTCGTTCGAGGCCTCCACCACCACCTGGAACACGCTCTTCGGGTTGCCGGCCTTTCGGTTCTCGCCGAGCCGCCGGTAGATGTTCTCGACATCGACCACCGCGTCGTCGACGAGCTCGCCGATGGCGATGGCCAGGCCCCCGAGCGTCATCGTGTTGATGGACAGCCCGAACAGGTGGAACACCACCGCGGTCGTCAGCACCGAGACCGGGATGGCGAGCAGCGAGATCGCCGTGGTGCGCACGTTCAGCAGGAAGGCGAACAGCACCACCGCCACGACCAGCACGGCCTCGACGAGGACGCGCTCGACGTTGCGGATCGAGGTCTCGATGAAGTCTGCCTGCCGGAACAGCACTTGGTCGGCCTTGATGCCGCCGGGCAGGTTCGGGTTGAGTTCCTTCAGTGCGGTCTCGATGCTGCGGGTCAGCCGCACGGTGTCGACGTCGGGTTGTTTCTCGACCGAGACGATGACCGCTGGCTTGGCCATGTAGCCGGCGTCGCCCCGCTTCACCTTCGCGGCGAAGGACACCTCGGCGAGTTGGCGCAGGTAGACCGGGGCGTCGGCGACCGTGGCGACCACGAGGTTGCGCAGGTCGTCGAGGCTCATGGTCCGGCCGATGCTCCGGATCAGGTACTCGCGGGCGTTCTGATCGGTGAAGCCGCCGCCGGCGTTGGTGCCGAACTGCGCCAGCGCCGTCTCCAGCTGGGCATTGGTCACCCCGAGCGCGCGCATCGCCGCTGGGTTGGGGCTGACCCGGAACTGGCGCACCTCGCCGCCGATGGGGATGACCTGC
>NZ_BPRD01000427.1 GCF_022179745.1 Methylorubrum podarium | reverse complement strand
GACACCCTCGCCACCGGCGCGGGCGCCGACGTGGTCCTCGGCGGGCTCGGCGGCGACACCATCGACGCCGGCAAGACCGACGGCGACGCCGACATCGTGTTCGGCGACAACGGCACCGTGCTGTTCGACGCGCGCGGCCGGGTGAAGCGGGCCGAGAGCCTCGACCTGGGCTCCGGCGACGACGACACCATCGAGGTCGGCGGCGGCGACAACGTCGTCCTCGGCGGCACGGGTGCGGACCGGATCATCGCCCTCGGCGGCAACGACGTCGTGCTCGGCGACGAGGGCCGCGCCACCTTCGAGGCCGACGGCCATGTGAAGCGGGCCGAGAGCTTCGATCTTGGCTTCGGCGGCAACGATACGATCGATGTCGGCGCGGGCGACAACGTCGTCATCGCCGGGGCCGGCAGCGATGCCGTCACCGCGCTCGGCGGCAACGACATCGTCGTCGGCGACGGCGGCTACGCCGAGTTCGAGGCGGGCGTGCGCGTCCTCGTCGTCTCGGCCGACGCGGTCGGGGCCGGCAACGACCGGATCGACACGGGTGACGGCGACAACGTCGTGCTCGCCGGTTCGGGCGGCGACACCGTCACCACCGGCGCGGGCGCCGACATCGTGCTCGGCGACAACGGCCGGATCGCGTTCGCGGGCGGCATCCGTCTGGAGATCACCAGCGACCGCACCGGCGGCGCGGCGGACACCCTCGCCACCGGCGCCGGCGCCGATCTGGTGCTCGGCGGGCTCGGCGGCGACACGATCGACGCCGGCCAGGCCGATACCGACGCGGACATCGTGTTCGGCGATAACGGCCACGTCACCTTCGACGCGACCGGCGGCGTGATCCGTGCCGAGAGCTTCGATGCCGGCTTCGGCGGCAACGACGACATCAAGGTCGGCGGCGGCGACAACCTCGTCATCGGCGGCACGGGCGCCGATACCGTCACGGCGCTGGGCGGCGGCGACGTCGTCATCGGCGACAACGGCTACGCGGTCTTCGAGGCCGGCGTTCGGATCGAGTTCGCCTCGACCGACACCGGCGACGGCGGCAACGACCGGATCGATGCCGGCGGCGGCGACAACCTCGTCATCGGCGGTTCCGGCAGCGACACCGTCACGACGGGCACGGGCGGCGACATCGTGCTGGGCGACAACGGCCTGGTGGCCTACGAGCTCGGCATCCGGGCCCGGGTCGTGAGCGACCGCAACGGCGGCGCGCGCGACGTCATCGCCACGGGTGCGGGCGCCGACGTGGTGCTCGGCGGTCTCGGCGACGACACGATCGACGCGGGCAGGCTCGACGCGGATGCCGACGTGGTGCTCGGCGACGACGGTCGCGTCACCTTCGATGCGCAGGGCCGCGTGAAGCGGGCCGAGAGCCTCGATCCGGGCTTCGGCGGCGATGACGTCATCGAGGTCGGCGGCGGCGACAACCTCGTCATCGGCGGCACCGGCACCGACGTCATCACCGCGCTCGGCGGCAGCGACATCGTGCTCGGCGATCAGGGCTACGCTCTGTTCGACGCCGGTATCCGCGTCGAGGTGGCCTCGACCGACACCGGCGACGGCGGCAACGACCGGATCGAGGCCGGCGACGGCGACAACGTCGTGCTCGGCGGCTCGGGCAGCGACACGGTCACGACGGGCGCGGGCGCAGATATCGTGCTCGGCGACAACGGCTCGGTGGCCTTCGCGCTCGGCATCCGGGCGCGGGTGGTGAGCGACCGCAACGGCGGCGCGCGCGACACCCTCTCGACGGGGGCGGGCGCCGACGTCGTGCTCGGCGGCCTCGGGGCCGACACGATCGATGCTGGCCAAGCCGACGCGGATGCCGACGTGGTCTTCGGCGATGGCGGCCAGATCACCTTCGACGCCCAGGGCCGCGTGAGGCGGGCCGAAACCCTCGATGTCGGCTTCGGCGACGACGACGAGATCAAGGTCGGCGGCGGCGACAACCTCGTCCTCGGCGGCTCGGGCAACGACGTCGTCACGGCGCTGGGCGGCAGCGACGTCGTCATCGGCGACCATGGCTACGCCGTGTTCGAGGGCGGCGTGCGGATCGAGTTCGCCTCGACCGACACGCTCGACGCCGGCAACGACCGGATCGAGGCCGGCGACGGCGAGAACATCGTCCTCGGCGGCTCGGGCAGCGACACGGTCGTCACCGGCAAGGGCGGCGACATCGTGCTCGGCGACAACGGCCTCGTCCGGTTCGAGCTCGGCCTTCGGGCCCTGGTCCAGAGCAGCCGCGACGGCGGGACGCGCGACGTCCTCACCTCGGGTGCCGGGGCGGACGTCGTCCTCGGCGGTCTCGGCGCCGACACGATCGATGCCGGCCGGGACGATGCCGATGCCGACATCGTGCTGGGCGACGACGGTCGTCTGTCCTTCGACGCTCAGGGCCGTCTCAAGCGCGCCGAGAGCCTCGACCCGACCTTCGGCGGCGACGACACCATCGAGGCCGGCGGCGGCGACAACGTCGTCATCGGCGGCACGGGCACGGACGCGATCACCGCGCTCGGCGGCAACGACGTGATCCTCGGCGACAACGGCACCGCGCTGTTCGACCAGGGCGTGCGCGTCGAGTTCGCCTCGACCGATCCGGATGACGGCGCGCGCGACGTGATCAAGGGCGGCGACGGCGACAACATCGTGATCGGCGCGGGCGGCTCCGACGACCTCACCACGGGGTCTGGCGCCGACATCCTGCTCGGCGACATGGGTGTCGTGGCCTTCGAGAACGGCCTCGTCCGCGACGTCTACACCACCGACGAGCGCCGCGGCGCGGGCGACGTCATCCGCGGCGGCGACGGCGACAACATCGTCCTCGGCGGTGCGGGCCGCGACGAGATCACCACCGGCAAGGGGGCGGATCTCACCCTCGGCGATTTCGGCGAGGCGAGCTTCACCGGCGGGCGTCCGGTGCGCGTGGCCACGCTCAACCCGAACCGCGGCGACGACGACACGATCGATGCGGGTGACGGCGACAACGTCGTCCTCGGCGGGTTCGGCAGCGACACGATCACCGCCGGCGCCGGCGCGGACATCGTTCTCGGCGACAACGGCCTCGCCACCTTCCGCACCGACGGCAAGCGGATCCTCGTCCGCACCACGGATGTGGAGATCGGCGCAGCCGACACGATCGCGGCGGGCGACGGCGACAACCTCGTCCTCGGCGGCATCGAGGCCGACACGATCACCACCGGCACGGGTGCCGACGTGATCCTCGGCGATCTCGGATCGGTCAGCTACGACGCGGCCGGACTGCTCGCGCAGATCCTGTCCACCGACACGGGGCTGGGCGGCGGCGACACGATCACCGCGGGCGACGGCAGTGACACCATCCTCGGCGGCTTCGGCTCCGACGCGATCACCGCCGGTAACGGCAGCAAGACCGTGCTCGGTGACAGCGGCCAGCTCGACTACGCCGCAGGCGTGCCGACCCTGATCCAGACTCTGACGCCGGCCGTCGGCGCGGCCGATACGATCCGCCTCGGCAACGGCCGCAAGCTGGTGCTCGGCGGCGCGGGCAACGATCTCATCGACGGCCAGTCCGGCGATGCGGTGGTGCTCGGCGATGCCGGCCTCGTGCGCCTCGCCGGTGGCCTCCCGGTCCGGGTCGAGAGCACGGATGTCGAGGTTGCCGGCGACGACGCCGTCACCCTCGGCGCCGGCAACGGTGTGGTGCTCGGCGGCTCGGGTGCCGACCGGCTGACCCTGGGCGCTGGCCGCTCGGCGGTGCTCGGCGACAACGGCAGCGTCGATCTCGACGCGCAGGCGCGTCCGACCGAGATCACCTCGACGGCGCCGGAGGTCGGTGGCCGCGACGTGATCGTCGTCGGCGACGGCGGCTCGGTGGTGCTGGGCGGCTTCGGTGCCGACACGATCACCACCGGCTCGGGCGCGGACGTGATCCTTGGCGACAACGGCGCGGTGACGCTCTCGGCCCTGGTCCCGGTCTTCGTGCGCACCACGAACGCGGCCGTGGGCGACGCCGACGAGATCCGCGCGGGCGAGGGCGACAACCTCGTGCTCGGCGGCGCGGGCGGCGACACGATCGTCGCCGGTGCGGGCCGCGACACGGTGTTCGGCGATGCCGGCCAGATCCGCTTCGACGCGAAGGGCCTGATCGAGCGGGCCGAGAGCTTGGACACGGCGATCGGCGGCGACGACAGCATCAAGGTGGGCGCGGGGGACAACCTCGTCATCGCCGGTGTCGGCGCGGACAAGGTGACGGTTCTCGCCGGCGCCGACATCGTGCTCGGCGACAACGGGGCGGTGATTTACGCCAGCGGCGTGCGGGTGAGCGTGGCCACCATGGCGACCGCCGACGGCGGCAAGGACACGCTCCTCCTCGGCGACGGCGACAACCTTGCCCTCGGCGGCACGGAGGCCGACGCGATCACCACCGGCAAGGGCGCCGACGTGATCCTCGGCGACTTCGGTTCGGTGAGCTACGACGCGGCCGGCCTGCTCAAGCAGATCCTGTCGACCGACACGGGGCTGGGCGGCGACGATACGATCGCGGCCGGCGACGGCAGCGACACCGTCCTCGGCGGCTTCGGCTCCGACGCGATCACCGCCGGCGACGGCAGCAAGACCGTGCTCGGCGACAGCGGCCAGCTCGATTACGCGGCGGCGGTGCTGACCCAGGCCCAGACGCTGACGCCGGCCATCGGCGCGGCCGACGCCATCCGCCTCGGCAACGGCCGCAAGCTCGTCATCGGCGGTGCCGGCGGCGACACGGTCGAGGGCCAGTCGGGCGACGCCATCGTCCTCGGCGATGCCGGCCTCGTGCGCCTCGTCGATGGCCTCCCGGTCCGGGTCGAGAGCACGGACTTTGAGGTTGCCGGCGATGACGCTGTCATCCTCGGCGCCGGCAACGGCGTGGTGATCGGCGGCTCGGGTGCCGACCGGCTGACCCTGGGTGCGGGCCGCTCGGCGGTGCTGGGCGACAACGGCAGCGTCGATCTCGATGCGCAGGCGCGTCCGACCGAGATCACCTCGACGGCGCCGGAAGTCGGCGGCCGCGACGTGATCGTCGTCGGCGACGGCGGCTCGGTGGTGCTCGGCGGCTTTGGTGCCGATACGATCACCACCGGCTCGGGCTCGGACGTGATCCTCGGCGACAACGGCACGGTGACGCTCTCGGCTCTCATCCCGGTCTTCGTGCGCACCACGGATGCGGCTCTGGGCGACGCCGACGAGATCCGCGCGGGCGAGGGCGACAACGTCGTGCTCGGCGGCGCGGGCGGTGACACGATCGTCACCGGCGCTGGCCGTGACACGGTGTTCGGCGATGCCGGCCAGATCCGCTTCGACGCGAAGGGTCTGATCGAGCGGGCCGAGAGCCTGGACACGGCGATCGGCGGCGATGACAGCATCGAGGCGGGCGCGGGCGACAACCTCGTCATCGCCGGTGTCGGTGCCGACAAGGTGACGGTGCTCGGCGGCGCCGACATCGTGCTCGGCGACAACGGCGCGGTGGTCTACGCCGGCGGCGTGCGGGTGAGCGTGGCCACCATGGCGACCGCCGACGGCGGCAAGGACACGCTGACGCTGGGCGATGGCGACAACCTCGCCCTCGGCGGCACGGAAGCCGACGCGATCACCGCCGGCACGGGTGCCGACGTCATCCTCGGCGACTTCGGTTCGGTGACCTACGACGCAGCCCGACTGCTCGCGCAGATCCTGTCGACCGACACGGGGATGGGCGGCGACGACACCGTGCTGGCCGGCGATGGCGACAACCTCGTCCTCGGCGGTTTCGGTTCGGACACCATCACCACGGGTGCCGGCGCGGACATGATCCTCGGCGACAGCGGCGAGGTGCTCCTCGCGGGCGGCCGTCTGGTCCAGGCCCGCAGTCTGGATGCCGGGATCGGCGGACGGGACGCGATCAAGGCGGGCGAGGGCGCCAACATCGTCATCGGCGGCATGGATGCCGACACGATCGAGGCCGGCGCCGGCCGCGACGTGATCCTCGGCGATAGCGGCCTCGTGCGCCGCGACGACGACGGTCTCGCGCACGCGGTCTCGACCAACACCGCGTTCGGCGGCGACGACCAGATCGTGGCGGGCGGCGGCGACAACCTCGTCTTCGGCGGCTTCGGTGCGGACACGATCGACACCGGTGTCAGCGCGGATATCGTGCTGGGCGACAGCGGCGAGGCGCTCTTCACGCTCGGCGTCATCGCCTCGGTGACGACGCTCGATGCGGTCAACGGCGCGGGCGACACGATCCGGGCGGGCGAGGGCGGCAACCTCGTCCTCGGCGGGCTCGGCGGCGATTCCGTCACCACCGGCACGGGCCGCGATGCCATCGTCGGCGACCACGG